>URSP01000027.1:0-20172 GCA_900550515.1 uncultured Collinsella sp.
GCCATGGCGTGTATTCGGGCTCCGCGCTTGCCGAGGACGGTCGCATTCGCGTGCTTTATACGGGCAACGTTAAGCTTTCCGATTCGGACGGCACGTACGACTACGTCAATATCGGCCGCCGCGCCGATACTGTTTATGTCGAGAGCGTTGATGGCCTTGCCGGTCGGGAGTTCAGCCAAAAGCGCGTGGTGCTGGCGTCCGAGGATTATCCCGAGGATTTGACCTGTCACGTGCGTGACCCCAAGGTGTGGCGCGATGATGATGGGCGTTACCACATGGTGCTGGGCGCGCGTCGTCGCGTGGACGGGCCGCATGTCGATAGTCGATTTTGCGTCATGCACGGCGAGGGTGCCGGGCGCGATGTGGGCGAGATCCTGGTGTATGGCTCGGCCGATATGCTGAGTTGGGAGCTCGAGAGCCGCGTGTCTACCCCCGAGCGCTTTGGCTTTATGTGGGAGTGCCCGGGATACCTTGAGCTTGAGGCGGATGGCGGCGTGCCGGCAAGGTTTCTGTCTTTCTCTCCCCAGGGGCTCGAGGGCGGTCGTTGGGACCGCGGTAACGTGTATGCAGCGGGCTACATGCCTGTAACGGGCGACATTACGGGTGGCAATGACGCTTATGAGCTGGGCGAGTTTCGCCTGTGGGACGCCGGTTTTGACTTCTATGCTCCGCAGGAGTTCACGGCCGAGGACGGTCGCCACATTCTGATCGGCTGGATGGGCATGCCCGATGAGCCGACCTATGGCAACGCGCCCACCGTGGCGTGCGGCTGGCAGCACTGTATGACGGTGCCGCGTGAGCTTACAGCCGGTGCTGGCGGCGTGGTGCTGCAACAGCCGGCGCGCGAGATTGAGCACCATTATGCCTCGGTGCGTGTGGGGGCGGGCTCGTTGGAGGTTGCCGGCGATACCTGCTTTGATGTTGTTGTCGACGGTGTCGACGGCGCGTTTGCCGCGACCGTAGATGGCGAGCTGAAACTGGTGTTTGTGCCCGCCGAGGGCGAGCTTCCCGCGCGCTTTGAGATGCGATATACCGATGAAGGTCGCGCTTCTGCCGGCTGCGGTCGTACCGTGCGCTGGGAGCCCGTCGACGAGGTGCGCAACGTGCGCATTGTTGGCGATGTCTCGTCGGTCGAGGTGTTTGTGAACGATGGCTCGCTCGTGTTTTCGACGCGCATCTATCCCGAGGCCTATGGCGTGACCGTTGACACTCCGGGTGCGAACGTGACCTACCACGCGCTCAACATCTAGGCGATTCGTCGCATATCGGCGCTATACTGCAGCCGTTGCCCACGATGCGGGGAACACCCGCATCGTGGGTTTTTGCTTATGAAGGGGCGGTGCCTTGTGGATGTACAGCAGCTAGAAGAGTCCTGGGCTGTAAGGACCGGC
Organism: uncultured Collinsella sp.; assembly: GCA_900550515.1. GTDB lineage: Bacteria > Actinomycetota > Coriobacteriia > Coriobacteriales > Coriobacteriaceae > Collinsella. The sequence continues at coordinate 1,392 of URSP01000027.1, forward strand.
GCGCGTGAGGCGCGTCTTGTTGCGGCCCTGCATGTGCCGGCGGCGCTGTCTTTGTTGGGGATTGTGCGTCCCGGTGACCGCCTGGTGGCCTTTGCGGACGATTTTGCCGATGCGTTTGCGAGCGGATTTGACGGCTGCGATGTTGTGATGGTGGGGGAGCCGTCTGTCGAGGCGTTTGCTGCGGCGTCCGGTGGCTTTGACGGCTCGTTTGACGCTGAGGGTCCGCACCTGTGGTGGTTCGTCAACTCCATCGGCGGGTTTGGTCTGCGTGTGCCCGATCTGCGCGCTCTGGGTCGCGCTGCTCGTGAGGCCCACGCGCTGTTTGTGGTGGATAACACGGTGGCGTCGGCTTTTGGCTGCGATTCGCTGCAGCTGGGTGCTGCGCTGTCGCTTGAGGCGCTCGATCGCGTATGCGCCGGTGATGCTCCGCGCAAGTTGGTTGCCGTATCGGTCGCGCGCTCGCAGCTCAAGCGCCATCGCGTGGATGCCGCGGCCGAGTGCGCGCATGCCCTGCTTGAGGGCTGTGGCTTGGCCAAGCTTGATATGCCTGCTGACGAGGCCGGTGTGCTGGAGCGCGGGCTGGGCTCGCTCGATGCCCGCATGCAGGCACATTTCGACCGCGCACGTGCGCTGGCCGAGTATCTGGCCGCCAATGAGATGGTGCGCAACGTGCGCTATCCCGGGCTGAGCTCGCATCCCGACCATGCGGTTGCGACAGGAATCCTCGAGCACGGCTTTGGCCCGGCAGTTGAGTTTGACCTTATCGAGCGCAGTGCGGGTGATTTCTTCGATGCTTTGCCGGGGGAGTTTCGTACATCGCCCGCCGGCGGCGCAACGACGCGTCTTTCGGCCCCACGCGGCAAGCGGGGGAGCACCATCCGTCTCTTCGCCGGCACCGACGACCCCTTGATCGTGGCCGCCACCCTAGATAATGCCCTCCGCAACTAGCTAAATCATCCTCGACTTCATAAGTTGCGGTGAAATAGGGATTGATTTACGGCTTTAACCGCATAAACAGTCCCTATTTCACCGCAACTTATGAGAAGGGGTTGTGTGGCTATAAGGCCCCGTCCTAAATTGGCTATTCTTTTATGCTGGCGATGAGGTCGTTGGCCTTTGCGGCAATTACTTGGTTGATGTCGGCCTGCAGCTCCTCGTAGACCGCGATGGCTCGCTCGCCGGCCGGCGTGAGCGTGGATCCGCGGGCTCCGTCGCGCTCGATGAGCTTGCAGCCCAGCTGTCCTTCAGCCTCATTCACGATGCGCCAGGCCTTGGAATACGCCATGCCCATGCTCTTGGCGGCGCGGTTCAGCGAGTGCTCGCGGGCAATACCCTGCAGCAGCAAGACGCAGCCGTGACCAAACACGCCCGGCAGATCCTTGTCGCACGCTTGAATGACCAGCTTTGCCGTTGTCTTGTACTCCATGTGCTCTACGTCTCCCCGCTAAAGTGTTTGCTGGGCAAACGCAAAGCCTGCGTCAAGCCCTCGTGTGCTCTTCTTAAATCATGCATTGTAGCAGTCAAAGTGCGTTAAGATACTTCCCCAGTATTGGGTGCCCAAGGTTGGGCTGGGTCCTACGAGGCCTGCAGCCGACCGGTCGCATGGAAAAAGGAGAAACATGGCTACGTTCTTTCCCGGTGAGTCCCACACGTTTTCGGAGTATCTGCTGGTCCCTGGTTACTCGTCCTCGCAGTGCATCCCCAACAACGTCTCTCTCAAGACGCCGCTAACCCGCTTCAAGCGCGGTGAGAAGCCGGCAATCACCCTGAACATCCCCATGGTTTCCGCTATCATGCAGTCCGTCTCGGGCGTCGATATGGGTGTCGCGCTCGCTACCGAGGGTGGCCTGTCCTTCATTTACGGTTCCCAGAGCGCCGAGTCCGAGGCCGCTATGGTCAAGGCCGTCAAGGATCACAAGGCTGGCTTCGTTCAGTCCGATTCCACGCTGACCCCCGACATGACCATGGAGCAGGTCATCGAGCTCAAGGAGAAGACCGGTCACTCCACCATGCCGGTCACCGACGACGGCACTCCCAAGGGTAAGCTCCTGGGTATCGTCACCAGCCGTGACTATCGCCCCAGCCGCGATGACCACCAGACGAAGGTCTCCGAGTTCATGACCCCGCGTGAGCAGCTCATCGTGGGCGACAAGAACATCAGCCTCAAGGTTGCCAACGACGTCATCTGGGACAATAAGCTCAACGCCCTGCCCATCGTCGACGACAACGATCACCTTATGGGCATCGTCTTCCGCAAGGACTACGACAGCCACAAGACCAACCCCAACGAGTTGCTCGACGGCGATAAGCGCTACATGGTTGGCGCCGGCATCAACACCCGCGACTATGCCGAGCGCGTGCCGCTGCTCATCGAGGCCGGCGCCGATGTCCTGTGCATCGACTCTTCCGAGGGCTTCAGCGAGTGGCAGAAGCGCACCATCGAGTGGATTCGTGCCAACTACGGCGAGGACGTCAAGGTCGGTGCCGGTAACGTCGTCGACGCCGAGGGCTTCCGCTTCCTGGCCGACTGCGGTGCTGACTTCATCAAGGTCGGTATCGGCGGCGGTTCCATCTGCATTACCCGCGAGACCAAGGGCATCGGCCGTGGCCAGGCCACCGCGCTGATCGACGTCTGCCGTGCTCGCGACGAGTACTATGAGGAGACCGGCGTCTACGTGCCCGTGTGCTCCGACGGCGGTATCGTCTACGACTACCACATGACGCTCGCCCTTGCCATGGGCGCCGACTTTATGATGCTGGGCCGCTACTTCGCCCGCTTTGACGAGAGCCCGACCGAGCGCGTCAACGTCAACGGCCAGTACATGAAGGAGTACTGGGGCGAGGGTTCCGCGCGTGCTCGCAACTGGCAGCGCTACGACTTGGGCGGCGCCGCGAAGCTCAGCTTCGTCGAGGGCGTCGATTCCTACGTCCCGTACGCCGGTTCCCTCAAGGACGGCGTGGGCGGCACGCTCTACAAGGTCAAGTCCACGATGTGCAACTGCGGTGCCCTCTCGATCCCCGAGCTCCAGGAAAAGGCACGCCTGACCCTGGTGAGCTCCACCTCCATCGTCGAAGGCGGCGCCCACGACGTCGTCGTGAAAGACTCCCAGCAGAGCGTTTCCTATCGATAAGCGGCTTTCCCAAGCACCGCACCTTGCCGTTCAAACCGTCGCTTGCGTACCTAAGTACGCGGCGCTCCTCTTTCACGGCAATCTGCGGCACCTGGAAAACCCGTTCGTGCTAGAACGAGTTTCAAACAAAGGTTGATTGCCAACCACGTTATTTAGATAAAGCGAGATGCCTGCAAGTCGCAGTCATCTCGCTTGTTGTATTTGCTATCATCATGCGAGTTAACGATGTGGCGGGGCGCTCTTACCTTTGCTCGCTGCAAGTTCCGCACGAGCCGAAGAGCACTTAATGTGCTCTTCGTGCGAGCAGGACTGTCCGCAGCAGCGAGCAAAGGTAAGAGCGCCCCGCCCCAACCGAGATAACAAAGGAGCTGATATGTGCGATTGCACAGATCATAAGGACGAGATTCCTGTCTACGACGCGCAGGCCATTGAGTCCAGGTGGATGAAGGCCTGGGAGGACTCCAACCTCTTTGCCGTCGACACCGACGACAGCAAGCCCAAGAAGTACGTGCTCGAGATGTTCCCGTATCCGTCGGGCGACCTGCACATGGGCCACGCGCGCAACTACACCATCGGCGATGCCATGGCCCGTCAGGCCCGCATGCGCGGCTATGACGTGCTGCACCCCATCGGCTTTGACGCCTTTGGCCTGCCTGCCGAGAACGCCGCTATTAAGCACAACACGCAGGCTGCCGCCTGGACGTATAAGAACATGGACCAGGCGCTCGCCACGATGAAGCGCATGGGCTTCTCCTACGATCTGGATCGCATGGTCAAGACCTGCAGCCCCGACTACTATCGCTGGGGTCAGTGGATCTTTGAAAAGATGTGGGAAAAGGGCCTGGTCTACCGCAAGAAGAACCCGGTCAACTGGTGCCCCAACTGCAAGACCGTTCTGGCCAACGAGCAGGTCACCGAGGGTAAGTGCTGGCGCTGCGGCACCGAGCCCGAGAAGCGCGACCTTGAGCAGTGGTACTACAAGATTACCGAGTACTCTCAGGAGCTGCTCGACGACCTGGAGAAGCTCCCCGGCTGGCCCGAGCGCGTCAAGCAGATGCAGGCCAACTGGATCGGTCGCTCCGAGGGCGCCGAGGTCGACTTTACCCTGTGCGACCGGGATGGCGAGCCCATCGAGGGCGACGAGGGCAAGATCACCGTCTTTACCACGCGTGCCGATACGCTCTTTGGCGTTTCCTTCTTTGTCCTGGCTCCCGAGTACGCCCGTCTGCACGAGCTCGTCGAGGGCACGGAGTACGAGGAAGCCGTGACCAAGATCGTCGAGGACTCCAAGCATATCTCTGCCGTCGAGCGTGCCCAGGGCACCATCGAGAAGCACGGCGCTTTTACCGGCCGCTACGTGGTGAACCCCGTGAACGGCGAGAAGGTCCCCGTGTGGGTTGCCGATTATGTCGTTGCCGACTACGGTACCGGTGCCGTCATGGCCGTTCCCTGTGGCGACCAGCGCGACTTTGAGTTTGCCCGTAAGTACGACCTGCCGATCGTGCCGATCATCCTGGACGATGACGATCGCGCTGCCGTCGAGGCCAGCGGCGAGACCATCGATACCTTCCATGCCGAGACCGTCGACTGGGATTGCGCTCACGCTGCCGAGGGCACGCTCGTCCAGTCCGGCAAGTACACTGGCATGCGCGGCGGTAAGCACTCCGAGGGTGAGGCTGCCATCGTGGCCGACCTCGAGGCCATGGGCTGCGGTCGTCGCAAGGTCGAGTTCCGTCTGCGCGACTGGCTCATTTCCCGTCAGCGCTATTGGGGCAACCCCATCCCGGCCATCCACTGCGAGCACTGCGGCATCGTGCCCGTGCCCGAGGATCAGCTGCCGGTGACGCTGCCCGAGAACCTGGACCTGGGTGCCGGCGAGACCCTTGCCGAGTGCAAGGAGTTCTACGAGACCACCTGCCCGGTCTGCGGCCGCCCGGCCAAGCGCGAGACCGATACCATGGACACCTTCACCTGCTCCAGCTGGTATTACCTGCGCTATACCGACCCGCACAACACCGAGCTGCCCTTCTCCCGCGAGGCTGCCGACCGTTGGATGCCCGTCGATAACTACATTGGCGGCATCGAGCACGCCATTTTGCACCTGCTCTACAGCCGCTTCTTTACCAAGGCGCTACGCGACCTGGGTCTGCTGAGTGTTGACGAGCCCTTCACCAACCTGTTGTGCCAGGGCATGGTCAAGGACGAGAACGGCGACACCATGTCCAAGTCCAAGGGCAACGTCGTGCCCCCGAGCTCGGTCATTGAGCCCTACGGCGCCGACACCATGCGTCTGGCGATCCTGTTTATCGCCCCGCCCGAGAAGGACTTCGACTGGGATCCCAAGGCCGTCGAGGGCGCCAACCGCTTCATCAAGCGCGCCTGGCGTATCGTTTGGCAGCTCGTCCAGTCCGGCGACGCCAACGTGGCCTTCGACAAGTCCGCGCTCGATGAGGTTGCGATGAAGCTCTATCGCGAGCGTCACCGCACCATCGCCAAGTGCACCGAGGACTTCGATCGCGGCCAGTTCAACACCGCCATCTCGGCCGTTATGGAGCTCGTCAACGCGGCGAGTGCCTACCTCAACGCCACCGAGGGTACCGCCCGCGACAAGGCGCTGTGCTACGGCGTGGCTAAGGATATCGTGAGCGTCCTTGCCCCCATCTGCCCGTTCTGGGCCGACGAGCTGTGGCACGAGGCACTCGGCTGCGAGGGCAACGCCTACACCGCCGCCTGGCCTGAGTTCGACCTGGCCGAGTCCATCGAGGACACGGTGCAGATCGTCGTCCAGGTGCTCGGCAAGGTCCGTGGCCGCATCGACGTCACCCGCGATGCCTCCAACGAGGAGATGCAGGCTGCCGCCGAGGAAGCCGTTGCCAAGTGGCTCGAGGGCAAGACGGTCGTCAAGGCCATCTGCGTGCCCGGCAAGCTGGTCAACCTGGTGGTCAAGTAAGCACTGCGCGCTTAGCTGACATGCAATAAACGAGGGGCGATCCGGGTGGGTCGTCCCTCGTCTTGTGTTTTAAGCCCTGCTTAGTCAGTGCGTCGCAACGTCTTCTATGGGATGTGTACCAGGTCCCTAAAGTAAACGTTGCCCGTTGCCTCTTCGAACATCCAAATGTTGAGGTAGATGTCGTTGAGGTCGTTGTTCACATCAAAGTCCGGGTCGTCGAAGGTGCCCACAAAGGTGAGCATGGCGCGCGTTTCCTCTCCAGCGGCGACCGGTTGGCGCATGCGTACGTCGCGGACCTTGCCGTTGACGTAGGCATAGGAGTCCACATCGCCAAACATCATGTCGACACCGGTGTTGTTGGTCACCGTAAAGACGAGCGCGGCGTCCCCGTAGCCGTCGGTGTCCTTGCCCACGCAGGTAACATGGACGTTCTCGTCTGCCTCAAGGTCGATGGGGAATTGTTCTTGGGAATCGGGACTTAGGCCCTGGGGATCGACGATGTCTTCGTTTATTTTGTCGAAGCTCTCCGATGGCGTCGTTTTCTCGATGGCTTTGGTGCTGCCAGGGTTCGGTTCGCATGTTCCGGTTTTGCCATTCGTGTTGCCGCAGCCCAAGAGGGCCAACGAGCACGTTGCGATGGCGAGTGCAGTTATGCAGGGGGTGCCTAGACGTTTCATGTGTGCCTCCTTGCCGTAGAGGATTTGGAAAGGTTCGTCGTTGCGCGACTTGCTGGCTGGCTTGTTGCAGAATGCCCCTTAGCGTAAGTCTGATCGATAGGGGCTCGGGGAGGAATGCCCTTGGGGTCCGAACGGGCCTGTGGAATGGGACGCATGGCCCGTTTTGGGGCTGTTGAGGGCGCGCCGCATGGGGTTCCTCGACCAATTGTCCTATTCTTGTGGAGAAGCTGTGCGCACGCTGACCTGCAGATTCGTACTGTGCTTGCACGTTTCCGCAGCTATTGGTATAGTTTGCTTGCAAATGAAGTTGTAATTGAAAGAAGTGGGGTTTCGGCCCCGCTTCTTTTTTGTATGGATGGAGGTGCCGCAATGGTCAAGACCAAGACCGAGCAGGCGATCATCGACGCGCTCGAGGCCGTCGCTCCCCAGCACGATGTCGACATCGTCGACGTCGAGCTCGTGGGTGCCACCAAGGCCCCCTGCGTGCGCGTGCGTATCGAGGGTGCCGAGGGTCAGAGCCTGTCGCTCAACGACGTCACGGCCAACACCAAGTGGGTCGGCGATGTGATTGAGGAGCTCGATCCCATCTCTTCGAGCTATACGCTCGAGGTGTCGAGCCCGGGTATGGCGCGCCCGCTGCGCCGCCCGTGCGACTTTGCCCGCTTTGTGGGCGAGAACTGTGAGCTCACCTCCACCGCCACCGAGGGCCGTCGCAAGTACGCCGGCAAGATTGCCGCCGCCACCGAGACGAACGTGACCCTCGAGCTCGAGGACGGCGAGTCCGTTACCCTCGATTTCTCTGATGTTAAAAAGTGCAAGTTGAAGCCCACCTACGACTTCAAGCCCGCGAAGGAAGGAAAGTAAGATGGCAGCATCCGACATGATGTCCGCCCTGATGGAGCTTTGCCAGGAGAAGCACATCGACCAGCTCTACCTGATCGACCGTCTGGAGCAGTCGCTCGCCAAGAGCTATGCCGAGATCCTGCATCTTGAGTGGGGCGCCAAGGTGACCATCGACCGCACCACCGGCAAGATCTACGTCTACCGTCTGGAGCCGATCGACGATTCTATGGACGAGGAGGGCAACTTCACCGAGTTCGAGGAGATCGACGTCACTCCCAAGAACACGAGCCGCATCGCCGCCCAGCATGCCAAGGCCGAGATTAACGCCATCGTGCGCAACTCTGCCCGCGAGCAGATCTACGAGGAGTTCTCCGGCCGCATCGGTGACCTCATCAGCGGTACCGTGTTGCAGTCCACACCCGACTTCACGATCGTCAAGATTCGCGAGGGCGTCGAGGCCGAGCTACCGCACTTCGATCAGCGTCGTTACGAGAACGAGCGCAACGAGCGTCCGATGGGCGAGCGCTACCTGCACAACCAGCACATCAAGGCCGTGATCATCGACGTTCGCGACCCCAACTCCAACCTGCAGCTGGTTCGTGGCGAGCACAGCCGTCCGCCGATTGTCATCTCCCGTACCCACCCCGAGCTCATGCGTCGTCTGTTTGAGCAGGAGGTGCCCGAGATCTATGAGGGCACCGTCCAGATTAAGTCGATCGCCCGCGAGCCCGGCCAGCGCTCCAAGGTCGCTGTTCACTCGCTCGACGACCGTCTGGATCCCGTGGGCGCTTGCGTCGGCCCCAAGGGCAGCCGTGTTCGTGCTGTCGTGGGCGAGCTCCGTGGCGAGCGCGTCGACGTCATCCTGTGGGATGCCGATCCGGCCGTCTACGTCGCCAACGCCCTGTCGCCCGCCAAGGTCACCCGCGTTCTCATCGACGAGGAGAAGGCCTATGCTGGCGTCATCGTGCCCGACGACCAGCTGTCCCTCGCCATCGGCAAGGAGGGCCAGAACGCCCGCCTCGCCGCGCGCCTGACCGGCTGGCACATCGACATTAAGTCCGAGACCCTTGCCGCCGATATCCTCAAGAACGTTCCTGTTCACGAGGAGCCTGCCGCCGACCTGATCGGTGACGAGGAGGACGAGGACGTCCGTCGCTGCGAGTTCGTGTCCGAGGACGGCATCCAGTGCCGCAACCAGGCCCGTCCCGGCTCCCGTTTCTGCGGTGTCCACGACACCGACGCCTTCGATGATGCGGAGGATCTGATCTAGCGCGCGGTCGCGCTGGGCAGGTTCCAGCGCATACCCCACGCTCGTTCAGTCTCTAGGCACCCAAGGTGCCAGAAAGGGTAGGTGAAGTCATATGGCAAAAGTCCGTGTGTCCACCCTGGCCAAAGAGTTCGGCATGACCTCCAAGGAACTGATGGGTCATCTCGCCGAAATGAAGATTCCCGCTAAGTCCGCTTCCTCCGCTCTGGAGGACGCTTACGTCGCCATGGTCCGCAAGCAGCTCGCCTCGGTGATCGAGGCCCGCGCCCAGGAAGTCGAGGCCGCCAAGCTGGCCGAGGAGCAGGCCGCTGCCGCCGAGGAGGCAGCACGCGCTGCCGAGGCAGAGCGCGAGCGCATCGCTGCCGAGAAGGCACGCGAGGAGGAGCGCCGCCAGTTCGCCGCCGCCCAGGCTGCCGAGGAGGCTGCCCGTGCCGAGGCCGAGGCCAAGAAGAAGGCCGAGCAGGAGCGCCTTGCTCGCGAGAAGGAGGAGGCCGCCCGCGAGGCCCAGCGCCGCGCCGTTCCCGCTTCCGACTCCGGTTCGCGTTTCCGCTCGCTGCTCGACCAGATCGCCGCACAGGAGACCGTGCTCAAGGAGAAGAAGGACGCCGAGGACAAGGCCAAGGCCGAGCGCGCCGCTGAGCGCGGCAACCGTCGTGGCGGTAACAACGACCGCCGCGGTGGCCGTCGTAACGATCGCAACGCTTCCGACAACAACTCCGAGCGCAACGCCTCCGAGAGCCGTCCGCACAGCCATCGCACCAACGCCAGCAACAACGTCGCTGCTGGCATGGACTTCCCCAACCCCGATAAACAGGGCAAGGGCAAGAAGCGCAAGGGCGGTCACAGCAACGAAGAGGACCACTACAGCCGCATGGCTCGCGAGGCCGAGGAGTACAGCCGCGAGAAGGTGCTCGAGGAGGCTCGTGCTGCCGTCGAGGAGGCCTCTCGCGAGTCCACCGGTCGCCGCAAGAAGCGCAAGGAGAAGCGCGAGCGCGAGGCTGCCAAGGCGCAGGAGGAGCGCAAGATAGAGGAGGCGCTGGCCCAGGGCGTGAACCCCGAGGACCTCGACGCCATCAAGGTCTCCCAGGGCGTTACCGTCCAGGAGCTTGCCGAGGCGCTCGACGTTCCGGCCAACGACATCATCAAGCGCCTGTTCCTGCTTGGTACGCCGCTCACCATGACGCAGTCCATGTCCGACGACCTCGTCGAGCTCGTTGCCGACGACCTTGGTCGCCAGATCAAGATCATCACCCCCGAGGAGGAGAACACCTTCTCGTTCTACGACGATCCCGCCGACCTTAAGCCGCGTGCCCCGGTCGTCACCGTCATGGGCCACGTCGACCACGGCAAGACGTCGCTGCTCGACGCCATCCGTCACACCGGCGTTGCTGCCGGCGAGGCGGGCGGCATTACGCAGGCCATCGGCGCTTCGCAGGTCATGATCAACGACCGCAAGATCACCTTCATCGATACCCCGGGCCACGCCACCTTTACGGCTATGCGTGCCCGTGGCGCCAAGGTGACCGACATCGTCATTCTGATCGTGGCTGCCGACGACGGCGTCATGCCCCAGACCATCGAGTCGATCAACCACGCCAAGGCCGCCGGCGTTCCCATCGTCGTCGCCGTCAACAAGATCGATAAGCCGGGCGCCAACCCCGACCGTGTGCGTCAGGAGCTCACCGAGTACGGAGTCATCCCCGAGGAGTGGGGCGGACAGAACATGTTCGTCAACATCTCGGCTAAGCAGAAGATCGGTATCGACGAACTTCTGGAGACCGTGCTGCTCCAGGCCGACGTGCTCGAGCTCAAGGCCAACCCGGACACCTTTGCCTCCGGCAACGTCCTCGAGGCCAAGCTCGACAAGGGCCGCGGCTCGGTCGCTACCGTGCTCGTGACTCGCGGCACCCTGCACGTGGGCGACACGCTGGTCGCCGGCCTCACCTATGGCCGCGTCCGCGCCATGCTCGACCCCAAGGGCAACGCCGTCACCGAGGCCGGTCCCTCCGACGCCGTCGAGATTCTGGGCCTGCAGTCCGTCCCCAACGCCGGCGACGAGTTCCGCGTATTCGAGGACGAGCGCGAGGCTCGTGCACTGGCCGACGAGCGTTCGCTCAAGGCCCGTATCGAGGAGCAGAGCCGCGTGAAGCACGTCACGCTCGAGAACCTCTTCGAGACCATCGCCGACGCCGAGGTCAAGGAGCTCAACCTGATCATCAAGGCCGACGTCCAGGGTTCCATCGAGGCTCTTCAGGACTCGCTCGACAAGATGGATCAGTCCGAGGTCCGCATCAACACGATCCACTCCGCTGTCGGCGCCATCAACGAGACCGACGTCGTCCTGGCCGACGCCTCCAACGCCATCATCATCGGCTTCGGCGTCCGTCCCGACGGTAAGGCTCGCTCCGCCGCCGAGCGCGAGGGTGTCGAGATCCGTTGCTACGACGTCATCTACAAGTGCCTCGAGGACCTCGACGCTGCCCGCATCGGTATGCTCAAGCCCACCGAGGTCGAGGTCTCCACGGGTACTGCGACCGTCCTAGATACCTTCAAGGTGCCCAAGGTTGGTATCGCCGCCGGTGTCCGCGTCGAAGAGGGCGAGATCGCCGCGACCGATTCTGTGCGCCTGGTGCGCGACGGCATCGTGGTCTTCAACGGTAAAATCGCCTCGATGCGCCACTACAAGGACGAGGCCAAGAGCCTCAAGAGCGGCTCCGAGGGCGGTATTGGCCTGGAGAACTTCCAGGACATCAAGCCTGGCGACACCATTGAGGGCTACCGCATCGACCAGGTTGCCCGTACCGAGTAGGGGGTAGCGCTATGAAGCAAACGCAGGCAACCCGCCGTCTGGGCGAGCAGCTTCGCGAGAAGCTCGGTTATATCCTGCTCTTTGAGGTTTCCGATCCGCGTCTCGACCTGGTCACCCTGACCGCGGTCGAGGTCGCGGTGGACCGTTCGTTCGCGCGCGTGTACGTGTCGTGCGATGCGAACCGCTACGACGAGGTCATGGAGGCGCTCGCCAGCGCTAAGGGCCGCATTCGTAGCCTGTTGGCCCGCTCGCTCGATTGGCGCGTCACGCCCGAGCTCGATTTTCGCATCGATCGCTCGACCGATGAGGCCGAGCGCATCACGCGTGCGCTGGAAAACGTTCCCGCCACGCTTGCGATCGAAAAGGACGAGGACGGCTATCCCATAGCGGATGCCGCCCAGGAGGCAGCTTTAGATGAGTAATTCCGCCGACCTCGCATCGTGCGAGTCTGCAGATATTCAGCGACGCATCCTCGAGCTCATCGAGGGTGCGTCCTCCATTGCGATTTCGGGACATACGTCTCCCGATGGTGACGCCCTGGGCTCCGTGCTGGGTCTGGGCTTATCGCTTATGAAGTTTTTCCCCAACAAGGACATTGCCCTGCTGCTGGCAGACGATGACCCGGTTCCGCGCATCTACCGCTTTATGGAGGGCGCTGACCGTCTGGTGCCGGCATCTGCGTATACCGGCAATCCGGACCTGTTCATCTCTGTGGACGTGCCGGTCGTCGAGCGTCTGAATAACTCCGCCGAGGTGCTCCGCCGCTCGTCGCATGTGGTGTGCTTCGATCATCATCCGGCGCGCGAGGAATTTGCCGAGCTGAGCCTGAGGTGCGTCGGCGCCGCAGCCTGCGCCATGATCATCGACCGCTTTTTGGACAATTGCGGCATTGTGGCTCGCGATGGTGTCGCGACCTGCCTGCTGTGCGGCCTAGTGACCGATACCGGTCGTTTTCAGTATCAAAACGCCGATGCTGCTGCGTTCCATGCCGCCTCGCGCCTGGTCGCGCACGGTGCCGATCCGGCGCGCGTTGCGCTCGAGGTCTACCAGAGCATGCGCGTAGAGTTCTTGCATCTTAAGTCCATCGTTATGGGCCGCATCAAGACCGTGGCGCACGGGCGCGTGGCGTATAGCTATGCCTACCAGAGCGACCTTGAGGCCTGCGGCGTCACCTCGGATGAATGTGACGGTCTGGTCGATGTGGTACGCTCGGTGATGGGTGTGGAGGTTTGCCTGTTCCTGAAGGGCATTGAGGGCGATACCAAGGTACGCGGTAACCTGCGCTCCAAGGGTGACCTCGATGTGTCCGAGATCGCTGCCAACTTTGGCGGTGGCGGGCATCATGCCGCCGCCGGCTTTTCCAACAACGGAACGATTCGCGAGACGCTCGCCGTGGCACTTCCCATGCTGGCCGAGCTGGTGGGGGAGGATCCCGCTTCGGTGACCGTCGAGCTCTAACATTTTGGATGGTACATGGCTCGTCGTACGCCTTCTCAATTGAATATGCTGCTCGCCGTCGATAAGCCGGTGGGCTGCACGTCCCACGACGTGGTATCGCAGTGCCGACGCGCCCTCCATGAGCGACGCATCGGCCATGCCGGTACGCTCGACCCCATGGCATCGGGTGTCATGGTTGTGGGCGTGGGTCAGGCCACCCGTTTGCTGGGTATGCTCACGCTCGATACGAAAAACTACGTCGCCGACATCTCGTTTGGTGCCGAGACCAATACCGATGATGCGGAGGGCGAGGCGGTCCGCACAGTGGCTGTTGCCAACGAGCTCCGCGATCCTGCCTATGCCCGTGAGCACTTGGCCGCTATGCTGGGCCCGCAGATGCAGGTGCCGCCGGCGTTTTCGGCTATCTCGGTCAATGGCGTTCGCGCCTATAAGTCTGCTCGCGAGGGCAATGCGGTGGACCTACCTCCGCGCCCCGTCGAGGTCTATGCCGCCGACCTGATCGCCGTGAGCGGCGAGGGCGATACGTGCGTCTGGACCGTGGCGTTTTCGGTAAGCAAAGGCACCTACATTCGCGCGCTCGCTCGCGATCTGGGTCGTGCCTGCGATAGCGCTGCACATATTTCCGCGCTGCGCCGTACGGCCTCCGGCGTGGTTTCCATTGGCGCCTGTCATGCGGTAGAGGAGCTCTCTGCCGAGACCGCTGCCGGTTTCGCTCTGGATCCCATCGCCGCCCTAGGTGCCACGCGTGTCGATTTGCCGGGTAATCTTGCAGACGACCTGCTTTGTGGCCGCCGCATTCCCGTTGAACGCGCGCTTGCGGATTTCGATACGGCGAAGCCGCCGTTCGCACTCGTGCTCGATGGTGGATTGAAGGCGCTTGCTCGTATCGAGGGCGGCCGCTTTGTGATGGAGCACGTCTTTCCGCAGGCGATCGGCGGTGTTCGATGATGCTGGCACCCCACGAGCTCGCGCGTATTTTTTTCGCGGGCGAGTTGGATGAGGCCCGTATCGTTTCTGCCGATGCATTTGATGAGTGTGAGCACTTGGGTGCCGCTTCAATCGCCATTGGCGTGTTCGACGGCGTTCACCGTGGACACCAGGAACTCATCGAAGCGCTTGTCCGTGATGCCCGTGCCCATGGCTGTAAGGCGGTCGTGGTTACCTTCGATCCCGACCCGGACGTTGTGGTGAGCCCTTCGCCCGCTCAAAAATTGATGACGACGGTCGACCGTCTGCATGCCCTGGCTCAGACCGGGGTCGATGCGGTGGTGGCCGTTCCCTTTACGCCTGAGGTTGCGGCGCTTGACCATGTTGATTATCTCTCGCTGGTGTCGCGTCTGGTCGACATTCGCTCGATTCGCGTTGGTAGTGACTTTAGGCTGGGTCGTGGCGGTGCTTCTGGTGTTGACGAGATGCGCGCCTGGGGTGCCGAGCGCGGCGTTGACGTATACGGGCACGACTTGCTTTGCGAGGGCGGTGAGGCCATTTGCGCCACCCGCATTCGTCATGAGCTGGGACAGGGCCATGTGGAGCTTGCTGCTGAGTTACTCGGCCGTCCGTATATGGTGCGTGGCGGTGTTATTCGCGGCCGTCACGAGGGTTCTGGCATGGGCTTTCCCACGGCAAACCTGCAGGTTCCCGACGGTATTCAGGTGCCTGCCGATGGCGTGTATGAGGGTCTGGTGCTGGTCGATGACACCGCGTGGCCCGCTGCCGTGAACGTCGGACTGCCGCCGACGTATGCCGACGATGTCGCTTCGGCGCATCTCGAGGCTAATTTAATTGGTTATACGGGCGACCTGTACGGCGCTTCCGTTTCGCTGGCGTTTACGCGCTGGCTGCGCCCGTCGCGCGTGTTCGATTCGCTGGATGAGTTGATCGCGACCGTCGAGGGTAATATCGAAGATATTCGTCACAACTTGGGCAAGCAGGGGGTGAGCATCCGTGATTAGCGAAGAGGAAAAAGACCAGGTACGCGCTGCGTCTGACCTGGTTGCCATCGTGCAGGAAACGGTCGAGCTCAAGCCCCGCGGCCATGAGTTTTGGGGATGCTGCCCCTTCCATGGCGAAAAGACGCCGTCCTTCCACATTATCCCCGCCACGCAGGTGTGGCATTGCTTTGGCTGCGGCGAGGGTGGCGACGTTTTCACGTATATCATGAAGCGCGAGAACCTGAGCTTTCCCGAGTCAATCCGTTATTTGGCCGACCGCGCGGGTATCGAGCTGCACGACACCGGAGATCGCCGCGAGCGCGGTACTAAGCGTGCGAGAATCTACGATCTGTGCGCCGAGACCGCCCAGTTCTACCACACCATGCTTATGCGTGGTAAGGACGGCCGTCCGCGTGAGTACTTTGCCAGCCGCGGCATGGGTGGCGACGTCTGCCGCCGCTACTGCCTGGGCTTTGCGCCGGGCCGCAACGCGCTGGTGTCGCACCTGTCTCAGGCGGGTTTTACTCCGCAGGAGATGATCGATGCCAACGTTGCCGTGAGCCGCGGGCGCGGGCAGCTTGCCGACCGCTTTTACGACCGCGTGATGTTCCCCATCTTTGACGAGCAGGGTCACAACATTGCCTTTGGCGGTCGCATTATGGGCGACGGTCAGCCTAAGTATCTCAACACCGCCGAGACGAGCGTGTTCCATAAAAAGCGAAACCTCTACGGTTTTAATTGGGCCAAGGAGTTTATCGTCGCGCAGGATACCGCCGTCGTGGTGGAGGGCTATACCGATTGCATCGCCTGCTGGGAGGCGGGGATTAAAAACGTTGTCGCCACGCTGGGCACCGCGCTCACGGAGCATCATGTCAAGACGCTCACCCGCTTTGCCAAGCGCATCGTGTACATGTTCGATGGTGACGCCGCCGGCCAAAAGGCCGCTCGCCGTGCGATTCAGTTTATTGAGCAGGATTCGATGGATCTGCGCTGTGTGGTGCTGCCCGACGGCAACGATCCCATGGAGTTCATCACGGCGCACGGCGGAGAGGAACTGCAGAAACGCATTGACGCTGCCGAGCCGCTTATGGACTTTGTCTACCGTTCGCTGCAGGAGTCGAGCGATATTAGCACGCCGGGCGGTCGCGCCAAGGCGCTGGAAGATGCGCTGACGCTTATCTATCCGCTGCGCAACAGCTATATGATCGACACGTACTTTATCCAGATTGCCGATCTGCTGGGTTTGGATCTGGAGACGGTGCGCGCGAGCTCGGGTCGTGTGTTTCGCGATGTCGCCAAGCGCGAGGATGCGGAACGACGTCGTGAGCAGAACTATGAGCGCCAGCGGGCACAGACTGAGCGGTCCGGTAGCGCGGGCGGTCGGGCGTCGGGTTCTCACGATGCCGGTCGCGGTGCTTGGGCATCGGGCGCGACGCCGCCGGTGTCCGCGCCTGTCGAAGAAGAGCCGTACGACTACGTCCCGCTCGATGCCTATGGCGCTGCACCAGTGGAGGTCGTTGACGATTTGCCGCCAATCGATGTGCCCGATGGTGTGGGCGCTGTGCCTGTGGCTGACGGTTCGGGCGCACCGGCTGCGGCGGCGCCGATGGTTCTTACCGATCTTGAACGCAAGTCCTTGGCAGGGGAGCGCGAACTGTTGACGATGCTCACGAGCTACCCCGACCTGTTCCGCACGTATGCCGACCGCATCTGCTCCATCGAGTGGGTTGACCCACGTCACGAGTCCATCGCGTGGGCCGTTCTGGCAACGCCGCCGGGAACCGATCCTGCAGCCTGCATGGATGCGGCGCGCTCGGTGTGTCCCGAGGCGGCAACGCTTGTGAGTGCCGGGCGCATCTCGGCGACGAGCAAGCACCCCACCGAGACGAACATCGTGTTTATGCTCGATACGCTCGAGCTCTACACTATCAAGCGCCGCATGCGTGCCGCACAGGCCAAGCTGCGCCAGGACCGTTCGCTCGATGATGAGGCCCGTCGCGCGCTGACCGTGCAGGCCGCGCAGGATTCGCAGCGTCAACGCGAACTGCAAAAGTCGATCGGCGGTGTGGCGGACCCGTTCCGTTTGATCGGTCTGGAGGCCGCAGGCACTGAACAAGCCTAGATGTTGTGGTCAACCAGCGTATTCTCGCCTATATCCAGCCCTCTTTTTGGGTATAGACGTCACTGTGTGTGCTAAAGTATTGAGTCCTGTGGACTATGAAGGGAGAATCTGTGCCAAAAAAGACTGAGAGCACGGGTACTGGGCTGGAATCCTACGTTGCAAAGCTCATGGGCAACGGCTCAAACAGGACTTCGGTAACC
Source organism: uncultured Collinsella sp. (assembly GCA_900550515.1). Lineage (GTDB taxonomy): Bacteria > Actinomycetota > Coriobacteriia > Coriobacteriales > Coriobacteriaceae > Collinsella. The sequence continues at coordinate 18,780 of URSP01000027.1, forward strand.
GAGGACGAGATTCAGGTCGCCCTGAAGGATATCGATGTTTCTGACGAGCAGCTCACCGCGGTGTATTCCGCGCTGCGCAACAGCGGCATCCAGATTATCTCCGCGAGCGGTAACGACGACGCCCCCATGGACGTCGACGATGATGATACCGATTCTGATACCGACGATTTCGATGACGACGACGAGCACGATTCCGGCTCGCTCGACGATCATGAGCTCAAGATGGCCCGTCAGGCCGACGCCGAGATGGGTTCTTCCAAGAGCAAGAAGAAGCGCACCGTGCGCACGTCCCGTTCACGCTCCCGCGTGCGTGGCATCGATGCCTCCACGGTGATGCTGACCGGCGATCCGGTTCGTATGTACCTCAAGGAGATCGGCAAGGTCGACCTGCTGACCGCCTCCGAAGAGGTCGATCTGGCCATGAAGATCGAGGCCGGTCTCGAGGCCACCGAGAAGCTCGAGGCTGCCGAGGCGGGTGAGCTCGAGCTCACGCGTTCCGAGATGCGTCGTCTAACGCGCATTGAGAACGTGGGCCTCGAAGCCAAGCAGGCGCTCATCAGTGCAAACCTACGTCTGGTCGTCTCCATCGCCAAGCGCTATGTTGGCCGCGGCATGCTGTTCCTGGACCTGATCCAGGAGGGCAACCTCGGTCTGATCCGCGCCGTCGAGAAGTTCGACTACCAGAAGGGCTTTAAGTTCTCCACGTACGCCACGTGGTGGATCCGTCAGGCCATCACGCGCGCTATCGCCGACCAGGCCCGTACCATCCGTATTCCCGTGCACATGGTCGAGACCATCAACAAGCTCGTCCGCGTGCAGCGCCAGCTTCTCCAGGACCTGGGTCGCGACCCGACCCCCGAGGAGATCGGTGCCGAGATGGACATGAGCGCCGACCGCGTTCGTGAGATCCAGAAGATCTCGCAGGAGCCCGTGTCGCTCGAGACCCCCATCGGCGAGGAAGAGGATTCCCAGCTGGGCGACTTCATCGAGGACTCCCAGGCTATCGTTCCGCCCGATGCCGCCAGCTTCTCCATGCTGCAGGAGCAGCTCACCCAGGTGCTCGACTCGCTTGCCGATCGTGAGCGCAAGGTTATCGAGCTTCGCTTTGGCCTCGTTGACGGTCATCCCCGCACGCTCGAGGAAGTCGGCCGCGAGTTTGGCGTCACGCGCGAGCGCATCCGCCAGATCGAGTCCAAGACCCTGGCCAAGCTCCGCCACCCGAGCCGCTCGAGCAAGCTCAAGGACTACATCGAGTCTTAACCTCGCGAGCAAGAAGCGCCCTCAAGCACATCTGCTTGGGGGCGCTTTCATGTAGTCGTTGGGGACGTTCTTGAATGACTAGTCGTTTAAGAACGTCCATTACAGTCGAAATTGTCAGCCCGGGACCGTCTCG
>URSP01000028.1:0-18300 GCA_900550515.1 uncultured Collinsella sp.
GCGAACCTCCAGTCCGGACCGCCCCGCGGTCCAACTTTCTGTCCGCACCCCCAAACAGGAACTATTCCACCGCAACTTATGGGGACATCGAGCTGTTAGGCCGCTCTATCCCCTAGTAGTCCAGCTTCCACATGTAGCGGCGCGTCATGTAGTCCTTGTGGGTGACGGCAGAGAGCGCACGCATGTACACGTTGTTGAGGATCGGGGCAAAGATCAGGTGGTTGAAGTACTCGCTCACGCTGTCCTTGATGTCGTTGAGGCCGAGCTCCTTGGCGTCGAGCTGATAGACGCGCTCGCCACCGTACTGGTTGACGAAGCGGATGCCGCGCTCGTCGTTGCAGCGGCTGCGGCCGACGCTGATGAGCTGGAACAGCGAGGTGCGCTTGTCCAGGATCTCGAAGGGGCCGTGGAAGAAGTCGCAGGTGTTGATGGTGCAGGAGTCGATCTGCAGCATCTCCTGCACGTTGCAGATGCTAAAGACGTAGGCGGCACCAAAGAGCGGGCCCTGGGCCATGACGTTGATGCAGGGCTTGTCGGCGTTCTGCTCGGCCCACTTAGCAGCGAGCGGACGGGTGTACTCGACGGCCTTGCGATAGATGGGGTCAACCAGGTCGAAGGCGGCCATAGCGGTCTCATACTCGGCATAGCCCTCGGTCTGCTGCGTAAGCTCCATGGCGATCATGGTCACGACGGCGGAGTTGGTACGACCCATGCAGGACTCGTCGACGGCCAGGCTGTCGTACTTGATCTTGTAGTCGCAGACCTCGGTAAGGCCGGACTCGTCAACATAGATGGCGATGGTGCTGGCGCCGTGGTCCTTGGCGACCTGGGCGGCGACGATGGTCTCCTTGGTGCCGCGCATGGACACGACGACGGCCAGGGTGTTCTCGTTAACGTAAGCAGGAGTTGCGTGCACGAACTCGTTGCTGGTGTAGCTAGAGCTCACGACCTGCGTGGCCTCGTGCTCCATAAAGTACTGGGCAGGATAGTTACCGCCGTTGGATCCGCCGGCGCCAATCCACACGACGCGTTTGATGCCGCCCTTGTCTGCCTTGTCAGCCAAAACCTGGGAGACGACGTCCTTAACCTGTTCCTGAGTAGTCATCGTGCATCAGCCTTTCTTCTCGTTTGATGCTCTCGATGGCATACAAGTTACATACATGTTTTGGTTATGTCGACTAGTTGTATGCTATATTTGTCTTAGAAAATTTGCTGATGCGGTTTTTGATAACTAGCTACCAGCGGTTTTGTCGTTGTATTGAATACATGCTTGATTAGACTCGCATACAGGTTAGATACAGGTTGATCGCATGAACGCTTCGTCTAAAAAGAAACTGGCCCAATACGAGCGCTTGGCGGGCATGCTGCGTGACCGCATCGCCGCCGGCGTCTACGCGCGCGAAGACAAGCTACCGTCCGAGATGGAACTCATGGACGAATCGGGGCTGTCGCGCAGCACCGTGCGCCACGCCCTTAAGGTGCTCGTTGATGAGGGCCTGGTGCGCACCGAGCGCGGGCGTGGCGCCTTTGTGGCCGACACGCCCGCGCTCCACGAGAACAACCTGGTGTTTTCGAGCTATACGGCGCAGGTCCAGGGTCAGGGCATGAAGCCCACCACGCGCACGGTGGACTCGGGCTTTACCAAGGCGGGCGGCAGCATAGCTAAGTTCTTTGACGCCGCCGTGGGCAGCAAGCTCGTCAAACTTGTCCGCCTGCGCTACCTGGACGACGCGCCGCTGTGCTTGGAGACCACCTACCTGCCGCCAAGCTTTGGGACGCTCATCGATCGCGATATCAACGGTTCGCTCTACGCCACGCTGCGCCAAGAATTCCATCGCGCACCGGCACAGGGGCATAAGACCTTTGAAGTGTGCTATGCCTCGCAAAACGAGGCGTTTTTGCTCAACGTCGAGCGTGGGCAGGCGCTGATCCTGATCACCGACTACGTCTACGACACCGACGGCCGCCCGCTCCACGTCTCCAAGCGCATCCAACGAACCGACCGCGCCAAATACACCGAGCCCATCGGTTAACCTGCCAAAATTAACCTGTCCCTAAATGGTAGGTTTGGGGAGGTCGGGGAACCAGGTTGGTTTGGGTTGGTTGGGTGTGCGCTCGGCCAGGACCAGCTCCATCCAGCACATGTCGTACCAACGGCCGAACTTTTGGGCGCAGCGGTCAAAGGCACCCACCAGGCGATATCCCATATGGGCATGGAAATCCTGGCTGTTGTGCGTCAGGTACTCATCGTCCTTATCGTGCGGCACGGCAATGAGCGCGCACATGTTGGTGATGCCCATCGCGATCAGGCATTGCTTGAGCGCGTCGTGCAGCTTGCGGCCCAGCCCGCCGTGGCGCACGTCGCGCGCCAGGTAGATCGACGTCTCGACCGACCAGTCGTATGCCTCGCGGCTGTTGAGCGGACTCACATAGGCATAACCTACCGGACACCCGTCCAGCTCCATCACCAGATACGGATAGCGCTTGAGCGTACGCTCGATGCGCCCTGCGAACTCCTCAACGCCCGGCACCTCGTATTCGCAGGTAATCGCCGTCTGGCGCACATACGGCTCATAGATGGCAAGCAACGCCGGCGCATCATCGGGCGTCGCCAGACGAATCGTCGGCTCGGACATCTCGGTCATACAACCCTTCTCCCTCAAAAGCAAAGACCGCCCTGCGCCAAACCCAGGCGCAAGGCGGCCCCCGTCATCATGTCAACTTACAGGACAGCCGCCAGCGCGTCGATGTCCTCCTGCGTCGTGGCCCAGCTAGTGCAAAAGCGCACCACGGTGTGGGTCTCGTCGTACTTTTCCCAGTACTCGATCGAGGCATGCTCGCGAATGCGGGCCATGTCCTCGTTGGGCAGAATCACAAACTGTTGGTTTGTGGGCGTCTCCAAGAAGAACTGGTAACCGCGCTCGTGCAGTACGCGACGAAGCGCCTGCGCGGTTTCGATCGCCTGGCGACCAATCTCAAAATACAGGCCGTCGGTAAAGAGCGCCTCAAATTGCACGCCCGTCAGGCGGCCCTTGGCCAGTAACGCACCGTGCTGCTTAATGCGCGGAATGGGATGCGCCGGAGCGTGCATGCCGCAGAACACCACAGCCTCGCCGCAGAGCGCGCCGCACTTGGTGCCGCCGATGTAGAACACATCACACAGCTGTGCCAGCTCGGGCAGGGTAATATCGCACTCATCGGACGCCAGCGCATAGGCCAGGCGGGCGCCGTCCACAAACAGCGGAATCTCACGCTTCTGGCATACCGCATGAATCGCCGCGAGCTCGGCCTTGGAGTACAGCGTGCCGTACTCGGTCGATAGACTCACGTACACGGCGCCCGGGAACACCGTGTGCTCGTAGCTCTCGTTTTCGTAGAACACCTGGATATAGTTCTCCAGATCCTCGGCGTGCATCTTGCCCTCGTAGCCGGGGATGGTGAGTACCTTGTGGCCGCCAAACTCGATGGCGCCCGCCTCGTGGCAGGCGACGTGGCCAGTCTCGGCAGCAACGACGCCCTCGTAGGGCGCAAGCAGCATATCAATCACTGTCGCGTTGGCCTGCGTGCCGCCCACCAGGAAAAACACGTCGGCGTCAGGCGCCTGGCAGGCCTCGCGAATAAGTTGCTTGGCACGCTCGGTATGTGCATCGGTACCGTAGCCGGGCTGCGGCTCCATATTGGTGTCGACGAGCGCCTGCAGCACTGCCGGGTGTGCGCCGTGGGAATAGTCGTTGTTGAACGCGAGCATGGCAATCCTCTCTTACCGGGTATCGGCCAGATGATTCAAACGGAGCTATTGTACGCCGCTGGGATAGGCAATGCGCGCGGCAAGGCACTCAAGTGCCAGTACCAGAGCAAAACCGCAGCTCACGTCACTCAAAAAGTGCGCTCCGATCACGATGCGGCCAAACGCGACGAGCGCCACGACCACAGCCGCCGTCCAAAAGACCACACGACGGCGCGACGGCTTTTCCTTAAAGGCTGCCGCGGGAAGCCCGGCGAGCATAAGGCCGATCGCCGCATGCGCCGTGTGTCCGCTCGCAAACGACTTGAACCCGTCCTTGATCACGCCGGCGGCGATATAGGTCCACTTGTCGGGATTGCCGATCACCCACCACGGCTGAAAATTGAGCCCCGGCGTGACCTCGATCACGCGCATGCGCGGGCGCGACCACAGTGGCTTGACGATCACGTTGAGGATGATGGCCTGAGCGATCCACACGGCAAGCACCATCAACGCCCAGCGCGTGAGTTCGTCGGGCTCGGTCGTGCGCGTGAGGCGATAGACGATAAGGTTGGCAGCGATGACCAGCACAAACGTCAGCACCAACTGAGCCGCAATGAGTTTACCGCCAACCCTCAGGGACGAAACGATCTCGTAGCCGGTCAGGCCAACGTTGACGAGGATGCCGAGCGCGGCAAGCCATTTGCTGCCCCTGGAGTCGGGACGCACCGCGCGCACGAGCATAACGCCCGCGATGCTCGCCGTCAGCTCAAACGGCAACTCGCCAGCGGCCTCGATAAAGCGGCCGTACATGCTGCCGATGTTGAACAGCGCGCTCGAGATCTGATAATCGAAGAAACTGCCCACGCCCAGACAAAGACACAGGACAACCGCGATAGCGGCGGCGTCTTTCTTGTAGATGTACCCGAACATGCTTTCCTTTCGATGGGGCTGGAATCAACCTGCGAGGTGGCGGGGCAAAGAACAACTGGTAGCTCTGCCCCGCCACGCCCCCTACTTGTTAGTCATCGTCGCTCGCGCCTAATTGCTGCAGCAGCATGAGTGCCGCGGCCACGGGGCCGGTGCCGTCGTTGGCGTCGAGACCGCGACCCAGGCCGCTGCCCGCGCCGGCGCCCGCCTTGTAGGGCACCGATAGCTTGCGGCTCTTGGGGAAGTTCACCGCGCCATAGCGATTCTTGAACTCAAAGGCCACCTTCTTGGGAACGTCAACCCCCAGGAAGGTAATGCGTCCACCACTGAGCGTGACGCTCTCGAGCCCCAGGCGCTCGCCGCGAATACGGATGCGCGCGCGGTTGAACAGGTTGAGTCCCGCCAACGGCAGTTCGCCATGCGCGGCCTCGGTCTCCTCCTGCACCTCGTCGATACTCTCCAGGTCCTCAGCCGCAGCGAGCTTGCGGTACACGAGCACGCGCTGGTCCACCGCCGGCATGTACTCCTCGGACAAGAAGTAGTCGGCCGGCAGGTTAATGCCCACGCTCGCCGCCTCCACGCCGGCATCGTCGTCGCCGCGCGCCTCGGCCACGGCCTGTCCCAGCATCTGCGTAAACAGGTCAAAGCCCACACTCGACAGGTTGCCGTGCTGCTCGGCGCCCATGAGCGAGCCGGCACCACGGATCTCCAGGTCACGCATGGCGATGCGCATGCCGCTGCCCAGGTCCTGGAACTCGGAAAGCGCGGTCAGGCGCGCCGTTGCCTCCTCGGTGAGCGGCAACTCGCCCGGGAACATAAAGTACGCGTAGGCCTGCGTGGCAGAACGGCCCACACGGCCCTTGAGCTGGTAGAGCTGCGCCAGACCCAGGCGCTGCGAGTCCTCGATGATGAGCGTGTTGGCCGTTGCGTTGTCGATGCCGCTCTCCACGATGGTCGTGGCGATAAGCACGTCAATTTTCTTGGTCGCGAACTCGATCATCACGTCCTCGACCTCGCGCGGGCTCATCTTGCCGTGCGCCACGCCCACGCGCGCCTCGGGCGCGGCCTCGTGCACGCGCGCCACGGCATCGTCGATGGTCTTGACGCGGTTGGACACGTAATACACCTGACCGCCGCGGCCCACCTCCAGGCGAATCGCCGCACTCACCACGTCGGGGTCGTACTCCCCCACGTGCACGATCACGGGACGACGCCCGGTCGGCGGCGTGGTGATCAGGCTCATATCGCGCACGCCGCTCGTGGCCATCTGCATGGTTCGCGGAATCGGCGTTGCCGAAAGCGTGAGCACGTCAATCTGCTCGCGCAGGTTCTTGAGCTGCTCCTTGTGCTGCACGCCAAAGCGCTGCTCCTCGTCGATGATCACCAGGCCCAGGTTCTTGGGGTTCACATCGGCCGAAAGCAGACGGTGCGTGCCGATAAGCACATCGATCGTGCCCTCGGCAAACGCCTTGAGCGCGCGCTTTTGCTGCGCCGGGGTGCGGAAGCGGCTGAGCACCTCGACCTCCAGGCCAAACGGGGCAAAGCGCTCAAAAAACGTCTCGTAGTGCTGTTGGGCCAGAATGGTCGTGGGACAGAGCACCATGACCTGGCGGCCGGAGTCTACGCACTTAAACGCCGCGCGCAGGGCGACCTCGGTCTTGCCGAAACCCACGTCGCCGCACAGCAGGCGGTCCATGGGCTTGGGCGCCTCCATGTCGGCCTTGATGTCGGCGATAGCCTCCAGCTGGTCGCGTGTCTCGTCGTAGGGGAAGCTCTCCTCCATCTCGATCTGCTCGGGCGTATCGGGCGGACAGGCGATACCGGTAATCGACGAGCGGCGTGTATACAGGTCGACCAGGTCAAACGCCAGCTTTTTGGCATTCTTGCGCGCCTTGTTGGTAGCCCGCGTCCAGTCGGCGGTGTTGAGCCTGGTCAGGCGCGGCTTGTCGCCGTCGGGGCCAACATAGCGTGTGATGCGGTCGACCTGCTCGAGCGGCACGTAGAGCTTGTCGCCGTCGGCATATTCCAGCAAAAAGTAGTCGCGCTCCTTGCCGCCCACTTCCTGGCGCGCGATCTCGCTAAAGAGCGCGATGCCGTGGGTGGCGTGCACCACGTAATCGCCCGGCTTAAACGGGAACGTGATCTGCGTAATGTCCACCTTGCGGCGGCTGCGCGCGCGGTTGGCATCCATACGGGCGTTGAGGTCGGCGATCGAGAACACGGCCAGGTTGGCATCGGGCACCACCACGCCCTGCGGCAAGGCGGCATCGACAAAGGTCACACGTCCGCGCGAAATAGTGGGCACGGCGGCGCCGGCGGCAGCCTGCGCGGCGCCCGCCTCGAGCGAGCGGGCGTTGAGCGCGTCGGCCTTACGCTCGCGAATGGAAGCATGGGCCTCCTGGCGTGCGGCACGGTCGGCGGAATCCGCCGCTGCCACGCGAACGCGGTCGCCGATAGCGCCGACATTTTCGGGCGCCGCGGTCAGCGATTCCTCAAAGGTAATGCCCTCGTCGCCAAAGGTGAGCTCCATCGACTCGCGCGCACCGCGGTCGGGGATGGCAAACACGCAGGCATAGCGCTTGCCCACGACCTCCTGGATGCGCGTCATAAAACGGTTGTCCGAGCCTGCGATGGCCGGCTGCTCAATCTTGAGCTCGGCCGTCACCGCACCACCGGCACGGATGAGGCTCACATAGTTCAGGCGCTGCTGGGCACCAAAATCGAGCTGTTGGGCGCGCACGTACAGACCATCCAGGCGGTCAATCCCTGCCTCGCCGGCACGGGCCTCAATATCCTCGTAGGCGCGCAGGCAGTCGTCGAACAGCGAGCGCGGCTCGGACAGAACCACGAGTGCCTTGCCGCTCACGTGCGCCAACGGGCTTACGGTCTGGCCGTACATCACCGGCAAAAAGCGGTCGAGCTCGGGCGTGACGATGCGCGCATCCACCATCTCGAGCAGCGCCGCCAGCTTGCTGTCGTCCTGGCTGGCGCGATAGAGCGCCACATGCATGTTGTGGACGGCCTCGTCGGTAAGCGCCAGCTCACGGCAGGGGAAGATCTCAATACTGTCCTCGTTACCGATGGTCTGCCCCGTTGAGCTCACCATGCGGCGGATGCGGTCAATCTCGTCGCCAAAGAACTCAATGCGCACGGGCGCTTTCTCCTGCGCGGGAAACACCTCGACGGTGTCGCCGTGAACGCGGAACAGACCGGGCGCATCAGCGGCACCGGCATTGGTGTAGCCCATGCCCACCAGGCGCTGCGGCACCTCGTCAAAAGGAATCTCCTCACCCACCGCAAAAGTGGTGGACTCCCAATAGCGACTCTCGACCGGCGGCACGCAGCGCAGCAGCGCACGGGCTGAGGCAACCATGATGCAGTTGTCCCCGCGCACGATGCGCCCCAGAGCCTCGCAGCGCTGCGCCACCACGGCGTCGTCGGGCGCCTGCTCGCGCCACGGATAGTCCTTACGCTCGGGAAAGCGGCACACGTGCGCCAGGCCCACATAGGCGGCAAGGCTGCGCGCGGCGCGATCAGCCGCATCCTCGCCGCTCACAATGTAGACCGTCGGGCGCGGGCGGCGCGCAAACTGGGCGGCCGCCATAAGCGTGCGGCCCGACTGCGACACAGCCAGCGTCACGTCCTCGCCGGCATCGAGTCCGGCCTCGACGGTCTGCAGTGCCTCGGCAGTGTAGAGCTGCGCGGCTATACGGTGAATGAGCATGCTGTTCCTCCGGCATCGCAACGCCAAAAGCCCGCCGGGGCAAGCTCGGCGGGTCGTACGTCAAATACATTGTCTGTCATGGTAGCGCATGGAGAGGACTCCGGCTCAAGGGCAAACCCAGCCCCGCAAAAAACGCCAGGCGAAGATGCGTTCCGCCCTACCCCGCTACGCGCACGCTGGGGCACAAATCTGCCAGCGGACACTCGTCACACTTAGGCTTGCGGGCGTCGCAGATCTCGCGACCGAAGGTGATCCACTGATGGTTGACCGACTCCCAATACTCGTGCGGCAAAATCTTAAGCAGATCCTGCTCGGTCTTGAGCGGCTCCTTGGCATGCGTCTTAGGACTCAGCATCAGGCGGTGCGCAATGCGGTTGACGTGTGTGTCCACCGCAATACCCTCCACGATGCCATACCCCACGTTGAGCACGATGTTTGCCGTCTTGCGTCCCACGCCCGGCAGCTTCACGAGTTCCTTCATGTCGGCCGGCACCTCGCCGCCATAGTCGGCGACGATCATCTGCGCTGCCTCGACGGCATGCTTGGCTTTGCTCTTGTAGAAGCCGAGTGACTTGATGGTGTCTGCCACGTCAGCCACGCTCGCCCCAGCCATGGCCTCGGGTGTGGGCCACTGGGCAAACAGCCGCGGTGTCACCTTGTTGACCTGTGCATCGGTCGTTTGCGCCGAAAGCAGCACCGCGATCAGCAGGCGGAAGGGATTCTCGTGGTCCAAAAAGCACTCGACCGGGCCATAGCGACGGTCGAGGCGCTCACACACCTCGATGGCGCGCTCGCGCTTGGTGGCATTGGTCTCGCGTGGCATAACGACTCCTTGGCTCAACGGCACAATAAACTAATGGGCACAATTGTCCCACGTCCGAGACGCTTACGCCTCCAAGAATGCGCCGGTCTGACGGCTCCACAGGTTCGCGTACTCACCACCCGCCTCGACGAGCTGCGCATGCGTGCCGTCCTCGACGATCTCGCCATCGGCCAGCACCACAATGCGGTCGAGCGCCGCCACGGTAGACAGGCGGTGCGCCACCACAATGGAGGTACGTCCACGCATCAGGTTTTCGAGCGCCTCCTGCACCAGCGCCTCGGACTCGCTGTCGAGGGCAGAGGTCGCCTCGTCGAGCACCAGAATCGGCGCGTCGGTTAGGATGGCACGGGCGATGGCCACGCGCTGACGCTGGCCGCCCGAGAGCTTGACGCCGCGCTCGCCCACCATGGTGTCAAAGCCACGAGGCAAGCGGTCGATAAACTCCAGGGCGTTGGCCAGGCGCGCGGCCTCGCGAATCTGCTCATCAGTGGCGTCGGGACGACCGTAGGCAATGTTTTCGCGAATGGAGCGGTGGAACAGCAGCGCCTCCTGCGGCACGTAGGCAACCTGACGGCGCAGGCTCTGCTGCGTGCAGCGCGAGACATCCTGACCGTCCACGAGCACGCGGCCGCCCTGAACATCGTCCAGGCGCAGCAGCAGCTTGGTGAGCGTCGTCTTACCCGAGCCCGATTTGCCCACCAGGCCCACGCGCTGGCCCGCCGCCACATGAAGCGTCAGGTCATCGAACACGCTCTCGCCCGCTACAGCGTCACGGTACGCAAAGCTCAGGTGCTCAAAATCAATCGCGCCCTCGGTCACTTTAAGCTCGGGAGCGTTCTCGTCGTCTGCCACCAGACGCGGCTCGTCCAGCACGCGCGTCATCTCGGCCGCATCGCCCAAAGCGCGGTTGATGCGCTGCATCATGGAGCTTACGTAGTTCAGGCGCATGGTGAGGTTATAGGTGTAGGTAAAGATCATGACGAGCGAGCCGGCCGAGATGCCAAACCACGCGTTGCCGCCCGCCACGAACACACTCACCACGGCCATAGTGATGACGATAAGACCCGAGGTCGTAAAGTTGCGCTGCATCATGGCGTGCATCGAGACCGTCTCGGCATCGCGCGCGGCACGATCGGCGACGTCGAACAGATCGCGTTCAAAGTCCTCGCGCCCGCAGGTCTTGACGGCCAAGATGTTCGTGACCGCATCGGACAGCACGCCCGAGAGCTTGTTCTGCGCGGCGGACGTCGCGGCCGAAAGCGGCATGATGCGCTTGTACATAAGCCAGACAAACGCAATGTAGACGACCATGATGCACACCAGGATCACGGTAAACGTCGGTACCACCGGGGCGAGTGCGGCCACGGTGCAGACGACCGAGGTGATGGTGGGGATGAGCGAATACACCGTCACGTCGACCAGACCCGTGTAGCCGCTCATAAAACGGCTTGTCTGGCTCACAAGCGATCCGCCAAAGCGGCTGGTATGGAATGTCATGGATTGGTTGGAGAGCGTGTCGAAGCATAGACGCGCCAGGTGATAGTTGCCTGCGATCTCGAGCTTGTAGACGGTGTAGTCCTGTAGCTTGGAGAGGATCTGACCCACCAGATTAACGAGTACGAGCGCCAGGATATAGGGGCCGAAGACCTCAAACACCTGGTCACCCGCCACGGGACCGGCTTGAACGCGGTCGACAATGAGGGCCATCACATAGGTATTGGCAAACGTCAGCAAAAAGATGTAGCCCGCCGACGAGAATACCGAGAGAAAGACAATCAGCGGCTGCGTGCGCGTGACACCCCAAAACCGCTGCAGCGTGCGGCGCACGGTGGAGCGGCTGAGCGGGCTGGTGCTTCTCTGAGACATGGGCTTCCTTTCGCATCTGATAGGGCGAAACGCCATTGTTGCACATTGGAGCACGCTTCAGACAAGTGCGATACGAAAAGCGGTGGGGCGCCCGCGTTTGCGCCGGTGCCCCACCGTCTTGTTACAATTAGTCCTCGTCTTCTTGGTCTGTGAGAAGGTCCGCGGGCGTGAGTCCCAAGATCTCATCGGCTTGGTCGGTATCTTCCAGCGCGTCGATGTCCTTGAGCTTGCGCTCCATGACGTTGGTGCGCGTGGTAATGATGCCCTCGACCGTTTTGCCCGCGGTCTCGATCTGCTGCTGGGCGCGGCGCAGCGCCGCCTGATAACGCGGCAGCTCGGCCTTGACGGCGGAAAGCACGCGCAGCACGTCGTCGGTACGTTTTTGCAATTTAAACGTCTGGTAGCTCATCTGCAGGCTGTTGAGAATGGCGGCCATGGTGCTGGGACCGGCAACGTTGACGTGATAGTCGCGGCCCAGAGTTTCGATAAGCCCGGGGCGGCTGACGATCTCGGCGTACAGTCCTTCAAACGGCACGAACATGATGCCAAAGTTGGTCGTTGCCGGCACACTCAGGTACTTTTCGCAGATGTCCTTGGCCTCGCGCTTGACCATGGTGTCGAGCGTCTTGCGCGCAGCCGCCACGGTCTCCGCATCGCCCGACTCCTGCGCGTCGAGCAAGTGCTCGTACGCGTCGCCCGGAAACTTGGAGTCAATCGGCAGCAGCACGGGGTCGCCCTCGTCCACCGGCAGCTTGACGGCAAACTCAACGCGCTCCGAGGCGCCGGGCTTGGTGGCGACGTTTTCCAGATACTGGTCGGGTGTAAGGATGTCCGCCAGAATTGCACCCAGCTGTACCTCGCCCAAAATGCCACGCGCCTTCACGTTGCCCAGCACGCGCTTAAGGTCGCCCACGCCGGTGGCGATGGACTGCATGTCGCCCAGACCCTTGTACACGGCCTCGAGCTGGTCGCTCACCTGCTTAAACGATGCAGACAGGCGGTCGTTGAGCGTGCGGGAGAGTTTCTCGTCCACCGTCGCGCGCATCTGATCGAGTTGCACGTTGTTGTCCTTGCGGATGGCGCCCAGCTGGGCATCGACCGTCTCGCGCACCTTGTCCAGGCGGTGCTCGATGCCCTCGCGGTTGGCACCGAGCTGTTGGGCCGTCTCGCGGCGAAGGTCATCCATCCGGTCACCAGCTTGCGAAAACTCACGTGCGATGGTCAGGTAACGTTGCTGCTCCACGGCCGCATCTGTCGTCTGCTGCTGCGCGATGGCATTGGCCGTGCGGCGAGTTTCGGCCAGCGCGACGTTCAGGGCATCGAGCGCGTTGTTGGCCTGCTCGAGTGCTGCCAGCGTTTCCGCGCTACTGTCGCCACGCTCCCGCAACTCGGCACGCAGGCTCTTGAGCTGGAGGGCGCAAGCCACAGCAACCCCCACCGCCACCAAGGCGATCACAACAAGCACGATATCAATAGCAGACATAGACTCCGCCCAACAAACTCAATCGGTCATCAATCAAAACCGCGATCAATCTTACCCCGCCACACACACCGGGCGCCCGGCCCCTTCTTGGGCGCCCCTCTCCTCCGCATATTCCATAATGCGGCGCGCCGTTTTCCTGCTCACCTTTGAGTCATCGCCGGCCAAGTATGCGTATACGTTTCCTTTATTCAGGCGCAGAGCACGGCAGAGGCCATAGCGCGTTACACCCGATTCCTCCAATGCTTCCAGCGTTTTCTTTCTCATCAGGGCGTTCACCCTTCTATCGGCCGCCGGCTTTTCCTTCACCGCTCTATACGCACGCCAAACGTTGGCATAACGATTAGGGAGCTCACTTTTGGCGCATAGAGACGCCATGCTACCCGCTTGGCCGTACAAGAATAAAACGTCTCGGTAATCCTGTTCCATCCACGAGCCCTCGGATAAACCCAAAACGTATTCGGCTTTTCCTTGCGCTAAAGCGAGCAAAAACAGAGGCTCCGCCACGCGCGGCGCATCCGTCGTCGCCTGCTCAACCAATTTTCTAAAACTCAGCGACTGCTGTCCGGATAGCTCTCGGCAATAGCCTTTTAAGAATCCCTCAAAGGTCAGATTCAACCGAGCACCTCCTTTCTGTATTGCCTGTATGCACAGACCATCTCTTGATAGCTTCGCTCCGAAGGCGACGACGCCAGTGCTTCTCCCTCGTCGAATATAAGCCGTTCGAGCAGACCCCAATCAAGTTGGTCGACGAATGCCTGACTATGAAGATCGATGATGTCGTTCGGACGGTAGGCATAGAGCTTCATTACCGCCAGGTCCTCCAAGGATGGCGTAAAGTACCTGATAAAACGCGCCCCAATATCCAAGGGAATCAAACGGTCTTCGTAATTGAATGGCATCTGATTACAATATGCCACCGCCATACCATTCACCTCGGGGTATCGAGCTATGATCTCGCGGAGACACCTGTCTGCCTCAAACACATCAATGTCATGTGTAACCGACCGATTCGTCACATCGTTTAGCATGAAGGCGCTTCCTCCCACCAATACAACGCTCGGTCTATCGTCTCTTGGACCTATTTCCAGCTCCGCCTCTTCGTCAATGCCCAACAGAGTCTGCTCTAAATCCTGCTTATACATATCAAATCCTATTATTATTCATCTTCAATAATACTATTCAGTCGCACGATAGGGCCCGTAAGATGCAAGGATTCCACTCGTGGCGATAATCCTTGCATCCAAGAAGACCAATGGCGGCAAACGTCAGCCTTCCCAACCGACCTGGAAGGTTGTTATGGCATCGCCTAGGCGCTGGCCGAGGGCTGACAGATGTTGGAGCACCTCGTTGGGCGATGCGCCGTTGAGGATGCACGTGAGGGCATACGACGCCAGAAAGATGGCCGCAAGCCCTAACGGGATGAGCACGATCATCGCCAATGTGCGCAAGCGCTGGCCCACACGGCGACGACGCGCACGACGCTTGTCGAACGCGAGCTCCTGCGCATATGAATCTTGCTGTACGGAATAGGCCTCTGGTGCCGATTCGCACCCGGGCACAGCTGCGGGTACAGCAGCGGGCCCGACATTCTGCGCAAAGGGCTGGACTGCCGCCCCTTGCATTTGCATCTCCATGAGTCGTTGCTGCTGACGCAGCATGCGCTTAGCTTGTTGCTGTGGAGTCTCAAGAAACAGGTCCATGTTGGCCTCCAAAGTCGGAGAATTCGACGCTTACGACCAGCATCCCGCACCGCCATGACCGCGACAACGCAATCGCCGGCAATAGCCACAAAGTTTCTTTTGCTCAAAAGCTGTCGAAAAGCTCAACAACTCCCCTACCAGCACTTTCTCTGAGCTTTTTTCGCCAGCAATCTTTTGGCCTTCCACCCTTACGCCAACTGACCAAAATCTAACCAAAAGCTTGACGAAAAATGTGGAAACAGGGACCCATACAAAAACGTGCCGCCCCAAAAGGGGCGGCACGCAAACTTCTTATCTGCTTTTCTGTAACGAGCATGCGACGACCCAACGCCGGGGCGCAGGGCGGGGAAACCTTTGCCTCGCGCGACCCTGCGAAGCCGTGAGCGAGAGGGAAAGGTTTCCCCGCCCTGCGCCCCGTGGTCGGTGAGGACCGACTACATGCCCGCGAGACCGCGGGCAGCGGTGGCGCACAGAAACGCCAAGGCTAGAATCACGAGCGAGCCCGCAATATCGGCCACCACGCCCGCAAAGCGACGCTCAAACAACCAGCTCTCAAAGTGCGGGGCGACGTTGCGCCAAACACGCCACAGCAAGATGCCCATACCGATGACGCCCGGGATATTGAGCAGTAGGATCTCGGAGCACAAAAGACCGATCAGGTTGCCGGCGGCAAAGCCCGCATCGCCCTCGCAGTATTTGCGATAAATCATGTACAGCATGTACGCCACAAACGGCTGCAGGCACGCAGAGATAAACGTAACTACCATCGAGGGATCCTGCGAAAAGACCTCGGTGAGTTTATCGACGCTCGAGGCGTCCTTCGAAGCCAAGAACAAACCGATAACCACAAGGGGCACCACGCCCAAAATTACCTCGACCAGAGTAAACAACTTGGCAGTCAAATCCTCACTAGCCGAATTCAAATGAGGCGCCCACTCAAGATGAGCATGCGCCCCAACCTTCTTGTCCTTCTCGACACGATCGGCCTTTTTACCCTCGGCAACCCGACGACCAGGATCCTTGCGAGTTCCCGCCGCAGCAACCCGAGCCCGAGACTTCTTACCCATAACCAACACCTCACAAGAGGAAACGAATAGCCAACGCTACCCAGTGTACCCTCTAAGCAACGTCACCGCCCCAACCGGCCCCCACAAAAACGTGCCGCCCCATAAGGGGCGGCACACAAACTTTTTTATCAGCTTTTCTGTAGCGAGCACGCGACGACCCGAAGCCGGAGCGCAGGGCGGGGAAATACCTTTGCCTCGCGCGACCCTGCGGAGCCGTGAGCGAGAGGGAAAGGTATTTCCCCGCCCTGCGCTCCGCAGCAGCCAGCGCCACGCGCTAGTAGTTCACCACCTGCTCCTCAAAGTACGCCTTCGGGTGGTTGCACACCGGGCACACCTCGGGCGCCTCGGCACCAACGTGCAGGTGCCCGCAGTTCAGGCACTTCCACACCTTCACGCCCTCACGCTCAAACACCTCGCCCGACTCGATACGCTCGACGAGTTTGTTGTAGCGCTCCTCGTGGGCCTTCTCGACGGCGGCGACACCACGGAACTTCTCGGCGATCTCGGCAAAGCCCTCCTCCTCGGCGGTCTTGGCGAACTCGTCGTACATCGTGGTCCACTCGTAGTTCTCGCCCGCGGCGGCGTCGCGCAGGTTGTCCAGAGTGCCCGGAACGGCGCCGTCGTGCAGATACTTAAACCACAGTTTGGCGTGCTCGGACTCGTTGCCTGCGGTCTCGGCAAAGATATTCGAGATCTGAACGTAGCCGTCCTTTTTGGCCTTGGATGCATAGTAGCGATACTTGGTGTGTGCCTGGGACTCACCGGCAAAAGCGGTCTCGAGGTTCTTCTTGGTCTGAGAGTTCTCAAAATCCATAGGTGTACTTCCCTTCAACACGTGCCGCCCATAAGCTTTGAGCGACCTTGTCTTTAGGATGCCCTCAAGCCGCGAATTTAAACCTTACAATCCCGTTCTTCAGATTTGAGCGGGCTACACACTCAACCAACGATCGTCCTCGGCTCGGCAAAAGCCCTCGCGCTCCAGGTCAGCTAGAATGCCCGCGATCAAGTCGCACTCGACCGGCCCGCGACCGGCTGCCGCTTCCATCTCGTTAACGCCCACCACGGCATCAGCAAGCGTAATCCCCGCCGGCTGCCCATCGCGCGCTGCCAACAACATACGCACGATATGCGCGCGCTTTTGGCGGCGCGAGCCCTCAAACTTGGACTGACGACTATAGCCCGCCGACCGCCTGGACGGATTGGGCAGTGTCTTTTTAAGATACGCGCCGTAATCCAGCAATGCGTAATACCACGCGCGCGGCGTGTCGGCATCGTCTTGAGGCGCGGCAAAGGGCGCGATCTCGTCCGCCGCCGCACCGGGGGCCGCCGGACAGGCAGCTTGGATCAGCGGCACCAGTTCGCGATCGGGAACGGCCGGCACATCGGGAAAGAAATGATGCAAAAAGACCGTGCGCACATTGGTCTCCAAATACACGCCCGGAAGATCGAATGCAAACGAACGGATGCCCTGCGCCGTTGCCGGGCCAATGCCGGGCAGAGCGACCAAGTCACGCGTCTCGCGCGGAAACTCCCCATCCCAGTCCTCTACAACGCACTGTGCAGCCCTGTGAAGCGCCAAGGCGCGGCGATTATAGCCCATCCCCTGCCACGCATCCAAGACATCGGAAGGGACAGCCTGAGCGAGCGCCTGAACAGTCGGAAAGCGATCGAGCCACGCCGGCATACGCGTCTCCACGCGCGGCACCTGCGTCTGCTGCAGCATGACCTCGGAGAGCCAGATGATATACGGGTCGCGCGTTCGGCGCCACGGAAGGTCGCGATAACGCAAGACCCCTTCCGAACGAATCATCGAACGAAAGGGGTCCTGAATCATAGCTATACTCCTTATGCGGCGCTATTCCTCCCGGTAAGCGCACGCGCAGGTGGCGTACTCGGGAAACGCTTCGCGGTCGGCGAACTTGGGATCGACGGCCGGGAACTGGCGGTGAGCGACGATGTCGCCGAGCGAAACGGAATCGAGGTAGTCGCGCATCAACGCCTGGGCTCCGGCCCACAGGGGATGATAGCAGCACGCGCCCATGCGCGCACAGTCACCATCGGGGGCGGTGCAGTCGTTCATAACCATAGGGCCCTGAACGGCCTCGACGACCTGGCGGATAGTGACGTCGTCCGGACTGACCTTGAGACGCATGCCACCGTGGACGCCACGCAGGCTCTCCACAATACCGGCCTGGACCAAACCATGCTGAATCGAACGGGCAAACGAATACGGGACATTGACCTCTTCGGCAGCGGTGCGAACAGAAAGCAAACGCTCCGGATCCTCAGCAAGCATCGCCAGCATACGAAGGGCGTAATCAGTCTTCCTCGATATGTCCATTTTTCCCCTTTCAAGGAATACGAACAGCTCGAACGAGCTCCGGGGCCGAGCTTGTGTCGAGACGCTAAATGACCGCCAGGACATCCAAATGGTAAATCGGATATCCACTGAGTGCCGCGCTTGGAGCGAAATGCATCAGATGCGGCGCACAGTGCAATTTAGTATAACCTAACCCCCTATCTCGTAGAACAGGTGTTGCGCAACAAAGCTGTTGTTCAGACAGATATACTTATTAGATTTTACTTGCGTTCCCGAAGGCGCGGGGATTCTGGGCGAAGATGCACCAGGGCGATTATTCTATCGAAACAAAGTGCATCAAACGCAAAAAGCCACGTCCGAAGACGTGGCTTTAATTGCGTTGGCGGGAAGTACGGGGCTCGAACCCGCGACCTCCGACGTGACAGGCCGGCGCTCTAACCAAACTGAGCTAACTCCCCAGGCAGACGTTCGCGTTTGTTTCCGCTCGCGTGCGCTGCGGGGATTAGTATACACAGAAGTCTGTCCGGCGCGCAACAACTTTTTTGAAAAATTTTTTGGGGCCATCCGGGAGGGCTTCCGGGGCTGAGGGCGGGGGTTAAGTTTGCTGCTCTACAGTCCTGCGCAAGACGGAAACTGTCTCTTATACACATCTGACGCTGCCGA
>URSP01000029.1:0-17589 GCA_900550515.1 uncultured Collinsella sp.
CTCGTCAACATACTTGGCGTAGTCGGCGGGCTCGGGCCACTTGGCGATCATGAGCGCCTCGGCGCGATCCACGTTGCCCTCGGCGTCCAGGTCGAGCACGCTCGCCGGCATGTTGTCCCAGATCTCCTCGGTGACGAACGGCATGAGCGGGTGCATCAGGCGAATAGAGGTGTCGAGCACAAAGATCAGGTTGCGCTGAGCCTGCAGACGGCCCTCGCCCTTCAGACGAGCCTTAGTGACCTCGACGTACCAGTCGCAGACCTCGTTCCAGAAGAACTGCTGCACGCCGCGGGCCATGTCGCCAAAGGTGTAGTTCTCGATGCCCTCGGTGACCATCTTCACGGCCTTGGCCAGGCGGCTGAACATCCAGGCGTCGGCCGGCGTCTCCACGACGGGCTCGCCGGGCGTGTAGCCCTCCATGTTCATAAGCAGGAAGCGGCTTGCGTTCCAGATCTTGGTCACAAACGACTTAGCCTGGTCGGTACGCGGGCTGTCGATAAGCTTCTTAGTCTTCTTATCGATGTTCGCATCGAACTTAACATCCTGGTTGTTGGTGCAGAGCGTCAGCAGGTTGAAGCGCATGGCGTCGGCGCCGTACATACCGATGAGGTCCATGGGGTCAACGCCGTTGCCCTTGGACTTGGACATGCGGCTGCCGTCCTTGGCCAGGATCGTCGGGTAGATGACGACGTCCTTAAACGGCACCTCGTCCAAGAAGTACAGCGAGCTCATGACCATGCGTGCGACCCACAGCGCGATGATGTCGCGTGCGGTGACGAGCGCCGTCGTGGGATGATGGCCCTCGAGCAGCTCCGGCTTTTGCGGCCAGCCCTGCGTGGCGAAGGTCCACAGCTGCGAGCTGAACCAGGTGTCCAGCACGTTCTCGTCCTGATGCACGTGATGGCCGCCGCACTTGGGGCACACGTCGGTGTCCTCGGTAAGGGCGTCCTCCCAGCCGCAGTCCTCGCAGTAGAACACGGGAATGCGGTGGCCCCACCACAGCTGGCGGCTGATACACCAGTCCTTGAGATTCTCCATCCAAGTGGTGTAGGTCTGCGTCCAGCGCGCGGGGTGGAAGGTGACCTTACCGGAGTTGACGGCGTCGAGCGCCGGCCCCTTGAGCTTGTCGACGGCGACGAACCACTGCTCGGACAGCCACGGCTCAAGCGCGGCGTCGCAGCGGTAGCAGTGCATGACAGAGTGGTCGTGCTCCTCGACGTGGTCGAGAAGGCCGTGCTCGTCGAACCACTTGATGACCGCCTCGCGGCACTCCTCGCGGGTCATGCCGGTGAACTCGCCGTAGCCTTCGACGACCACCGCGTGCTCGTCGAAGATGTTGATCTGCGGCAGGTCGTGAGCCTGACCCATGGCGTAGTCGTTGGGGTCGTGGGCCGGAGTAACCTTAACGAAGCCGGAACCGAAGTTGGCGTCGACATGCCAATCCTCAAAGATGGGGATCTCGCGGTCGACGATGGGGAGTTTGACGGTCTTGCCCACGAAGGCGGCCTTCTCGGGGTCCTTCGGGGAAACGGCGACGCCCGTGTCGCCGAGCATGGTCTCGGGGCGCGTAGTGGCGACGACGATGTAGTCCTGGCCGTTGACCGGCTCGGTCAGCGGGTAGCGCAGGTGCCACAGGTGGCCCTTCTCGTCCTTGTACTCGGCCTCGTCGTCCGAGATGGCGGTGGTGCAGTTGGGGCACCAGTTGACGATGCGCTTGCCACGGTAGATCAGGCCGTCGTGGTACCAGTCGCAGAACACCTTGCGCACGGCCTGGGCGTAGTCCTCGTCCATGGTAAAACGCTCGTTATCGAAGTCGACGGAGCAGCCCATGCGCTTGATCTGCTCGACGATGATGCCGCCGTACTCGTGGGTCCAGTCCCAGCAAGCGTCGACAAACTTGTCGCGACCGATCTCCAGGCGGCTGATGCCCTCGCTCTTGAGTTTCTTGTCGACCTTGGTCTGCGTGGCAATACCGGCGTGGTCGGTGCCGAGCACCCAGCGCGTGGACTTGCCGCGCATGCGGGCCATACGGATGATGGCGTCCTGGATGGAGTCGTCGGTAGCGTGACCCATGTGGAGCTTGCCGGTCACGTTGGGAGGCGGAATGGTGACGGTGCAGTCGCCCACGCCCTCACGGCGCTTATAGTAGCCGCCGTCGAGCCACTTCTGCAGGATCGCCGGCTCGTTGGTCGACGGATCGTAGTTCTTGGGCATTTCTTCCATATATCTCTCCCGTCCCACCGGCGTGTCCGCCTGCTTGGTTTTCGCTCGGTCAGGTCCTGGCTCGCACGAAGAGCACATTAAGTGCTCTTCGGCTCGTGCGGAATCTACGAAAACCAAGCAGGCGGACACGCCTTAGGTATCGATTACTTCAGTCTGAATTGACTTCGCTTTGGCTTAAACAAACACACAGAATAGCACAGGTAGTTGGGGTTATTGCGTATCTATAAAATAGCCTCCGACCGCGGATGGTCAGAGGCTATTTGCAAACACGTTTTAGGCTGGTTTAGCCGTAGATGCGCTGGGGCTGTTCTTCACCCTTTACGGAGGCTTCGGTCACGATGACCTTGGAAACACCCTCCTCGCTGGGGAGGTCGAACATCGTCTGCTGCAGCACGTCCTCGCAGATGGAGCGCAGGCCGCGGGCGCCGGTCTTGCGGGCAAGTGCCATGCGGGCGATCTCGTGCAGAGCTGCGTCCTCAAACTCAAGCTCAACGTCCTCGAGCTGGAACATTTTGCGGTACTGGCGCACCACGGCGTTCTTGGGCTCGGTCAGGATCGACACCAGGTCGTCCTCGTCAAGCGCCTGCGTCTGAGTAACGACAGGCGTACGTCCCACAAACTCGGGGATCATGCCAAAGGCGTTGAGGTCCTGCGGGAGCACCTGGCGCAGCAGGTCGTTCTCGTCGACCGAGGTGGGGCCGGCGATCTCGGAGTTAAAGCCCACGCCCTTGTTGCCCACGCGGTCGGCGATGATCTTGTCCAAGCCCACAAAGGCACCGCCGCAGATAAACAGGATGTTGGTCGTATCGATCTGCAGCAGTTCCTGCTGGGGATGCTTGCGGCCGCCGGTGGGCGGAACGCTTGCCACCGTACCCTCAAGAATCTTCAGCAGCGCCTGTTGAACGCCCTCGCCCGAAACATCGCGGGTGATGGAGAGGTTCTCGGCCTTGCGGGCGATCTTGTCAATCTCGTCCACGTAGATAATGCCAACCTGTGCGCGCTCAATGTCGCCATCGGCAGCATTGATGAGCTTGAGCAAGATGTTCTCCACGTCCTCGCCCACGTAGCCGGCCTCGGTAAGCGCGGTGGCATCGGCGATGGCAAACGGCACCTCGAGGATGCGCGCGAGCGTCTGGGCCAACAGGGTCTTGCCGGTACCGGTGGGACCGAGTAGCAGGATGTTGGACTTGGCGAGCTCTACCTCGTCCATATCATCATCGAGCTGCGAGTCCAAGCCGTCGTCAAAGGCAGACACCGCAGCGCCGCCCTCAATCACGCGGCGATAGTGGTTGTACACGGCCACCGACATGGCGCGCTTGGCGTCCTCCTGACCCATAACATAGGCCGAAAGCTCGTCATAGATCTCGTGCGGCGTCGGCACGCGCGTGATGACCTGACGGTCGTCCTCGAGCTCAAAGCCCTCGGTCTCGGGGTCCACGGCGGGCTGGGATGCAGCCTGGCCGTGGTCGTTGAGGAAACCCGGCAGCTTGCCGTTGCGGGCAGCGTCCATAAAGTCCGAAGCCAGAGACTCTTCCAGAATCTCGGAACAGGCGGCGACGCACTCGTCACAGATAAAGATGTTGGTCGGGCCCTTTACGAGACGGCGTACCTGCCCCTGCTCTTTTCCGCAGAAGGAGCAGCGGATGGGGTTGCCGTTCTCGTCAAAGTTGTCCTGCATGTTACCTGCCATCCTAGGCGTCCTTCGCGGCGAGATCGCGCGAGGTGACGATACGGTCGATCAGGCCGTAGTCGAGGGCCTCGGCAGCGGTCAGGTAGTTGTCGCGCTCGGTGTCGGCCTGGACCTTCTCGATGGGCTGGCCCGAGGCGTCGGACAGGATCTGGTTGAGCTCGCGGCGGGTCTTCTTGATCTCCTCGGCCACGATCTCGATCTCGGTCTGCTGGCCCTGGGCACCGCCGCTGGGCTGGTGAATCATGACCTTGGAGTGCGGCAGGCAGAAGCGCTTGCCCTTAGCGCCAGCCGAAAGCAGCACGGCGGCCATAGACGCGGCCATACCGACGCAAATGGTCGAGACCTGCGGCTTGATAAAGTTCATGGTGTCCAGAATCGCCAGGCCGGAGTAGACCTCGCCACCGGGCGAATTGATGTAGAGCGAGATATCCTTCTCGGCATCCTGGCTCTCAAGATGCAGCAACTGGGCAACGACCAGGTTGGCGCTGACGGAGTTGATCTCCTCGCCCAAGAAGATGATGCGGTCGTTGAGCAGGCGCGAATAGATATCGTAGCTGCGCTCGCCGCGCGGCGTCTGCTCGATAACGTATGGCACGAGGGCGGAATCGAACTTAGCGATCATACGCATCTCCATTTCTCTCTTGCGGACCAAATTGGTTCTAGATAAACGTACGGTGCCCGCATGCTATGCATTGGCTGGCACCGTACGAAGCAACCGGATAACCGGTGTATAACTTTACCCCATCACGGGCGCACGCATGCGCTCGTGGGCAAGGTGGCGAGAATTACTCGGCGTCCTTGGCGGTCTCGTCGACCTCGGTCACCTTGGCGTTCTCGACCAGGTGGTCGACGGCCTTGGAACGACGGATGGACTCACGGACGGCAGGCATGCGGCCGTCGGCGATGAACTCGGCCTTGGAAGCCTCGACGTCCTTGACGCCAGCCTTCTCGAACTCGGCGTTGACGTCGTCCTCAGTGACCTCAATCTTGAGCTCACGGGCGAGGGCGTCGAGAGCCAGGGACTCACGGGCAACGTCGTTGGCCTGCTTGTGCAGGTCGCCGATGAACTGCTCCATGGTCAGGCCGGAAGCGGGCAGCCAGGTGTCCAGCGTCATGCCGCGGGCAGCGAGGTTGGACAGGAAGTTCTGGCCAAGCTCCTCAAAGACGGACTGCTCGTAGTCGGCGTCCATCTCGTCGAGCTGCAGGCGCTCGGCGAGAGCGGAGACGCAACGGTTCTCCTTCTCGGCCGGGAGGCGGGAAGCCTTGTCCTGCTCGATCTCGAGCTTGATGGCGTCGCGCATAGCGTCGATGCTGTCGAAGCCAAAGTCGGACTTGACGAGCTCGTCGGTGAGCTCGGGGGTGTTGCGGACCTTGATGCCCTTGACGGTGACCTCGACGGTGTGGGTCTCGGCCTCCTCGCCCTCCTCGACCTCGTCGGTCCAGGTGACGGTCTTGACGTCGTCAACGTTAGCGCCGATCAGGGCCTCGTTGAACTCCTTGGGGTTGCTGTCGCTACCGGCGATGAGCATGCGGCCCTCGGCGGCAAAGTTGTCGGCGTTCTCGACGGCCTTGAGATCGACAGTGACGTAGTCCTCGGCCTCGACGGCGCGACCCTCGACGTCCTCGAAGGTGGCACGGTAGTTGAGGAGCATCTCGACCTGGTTGTTGATCTCGGACTCGGTGACCTCCGCAGGGGGCATCTCGATCTCGACGGCGTCGAAGGAGGAGAGCTCAGCGGCGGGACGCAGGGAGAACTCGACGGTGTAGGTGTAGTCCTCGTGATCCTTGGCGAGGTCGAGCTCCTTGTAGTCACCGTTCTTGGTGGGGACGATGTCCAGCTCGTTGAGGACGGCGGGCTCGTTGGCGGCGATCAGGTCGTTGGTGGCCTGAGCGAGGGTAGCCTCGGCGCCAAGTGCAGAGTCGATGACCGGACGGGGAGCCTTGCCGGCGCGGAAGCCGGGGAAGCGGTACTTCTTGGCGGTGTCCTTGTAGGCCTTCTTGATCGCGGCGTCGACGTCGGCGGCCGGGATGGTGACCGTAGCGGTGAGCTTGGCGTCCTTGACGTCAGAAGCGGTGATGTTCAACACGTTCCTCCTCATACTGCCCAGCTTATCTGAGGTGCTGGTACCTTTATGCAACAAGCGTCGCGAGGGCATAAGCCGACGCGGGTGCGTTGGTGCGGGCGAAAGGACTCGAACCTTCACGGGAATCCCACCAGAACCTAAATCTGGCGCGTCTACCAATTCCGCCACGCCCGCATGAGCGCACAGATTAGGAATGATAGCAGATACGAACGGCAAGCGCACGCACACCTTTTACAAGCTCACGACCTCACCACGAGTGCAAAAGGCGGGACGAGTTACCTCGCCCCGCCAATTACGACTTGTTCGCTAACCCGCTACTCCCCCAGCAGGGCCTTCTCGGGCGTGATCGGCAGCGAGCGGACCTGGTGGCCAGTGGCGTGTGCGACGGCCGAGGCAACAGCGGCGAGCGGCGTGTTGATGACGACCTCGCCGATCGACTTGGCGCCAAACGGGCCCGTCGGCTCGTAGCTCGGCTCAAAGGCCACGCGAATGCTGCCGATATCCAGGCGCGTGGGCAGCTTGTAGCTCATAAAGTTGCCGGTGCGCAGGCGACCGCGGTCGTCGTGCTCCACGATCTCGTAGAGCGCGT
The DNA here is from genome assembly GCA_900550515.1 of uncultured Collinsella sp. Lineage (GTDB taxonomy): Bacteria > Actinomycetota > Coriobacteriia > Coriobacteriales > Coriobacteriaceae > Collinsella. The sequence continues at coordinate 6,587 of URSP01000029.1, forward strand.
GGCCGATGCCCTGGGCAATGCCGCCCTCGGCCTGGACGCGCGCGAGTGCCTCGTTGATCACGGTGCCGCAGTCCACAGCCGCCGCGTAGTCCACCACGGTCACCTTGCCGGTGGCCTTGTCGACCTCGACCTCGGCAATGCCGGCCATAAACGGCGGAGGCGAAACGGGCAGGCAGGCAGAAGCATGTGAGGTGAGTGCGTCGCCGCCCGCGATGTTCTTGACGCACAGGTTGGCAAAGTCGCGCAGCGTAAGGTAGCGGTTCTGCTCGCGCGCGGCACGCTCGTCGGACAGGCGCACGTACTGGCCATCGAAGACCACATCGGCGGCGTCCACGTCCCACATCTGGGCGGCCTTGGCGCAGATCTTCTCACGCAGCTCGGTCGCAGCGTTCTTGGCTGCCAGACCTGTCACGTACGTGCCCGAGCTCGCGTACGAGCCGGCATCGAACGGCGACACGTCGGTGTCCACGCCGCGCACCACGATCAACGAACTCTCCACGCCCAGCTCCTCGGCGGCAATCTGCGCCAGGATCGTGTCGACGCCCATGCCGTTATCGGTGGCGCCGGTGCCGATGGTAATGAAGCCGTCCTCTTCCAAGCGCATGTCGATGCCGGCGATATCCACGTTGGAGATGCCCGAGCCCTGCATGGTGAGCGCGCAGCCCAAGGCGCGCACGCGGTCGCCCAGGTCCACGGCCAACGGCTTGTCGCGCCAGCCGATCATGTCCATCGCGCGCAGCAGACAGCGGTCGAGCGCGCAGGCGTTGAGCTTCTCGTTGTAGTACTGCGGCATGACCTCGCCCTCGCGCACGATGTTCTTAAGTCGCAGGTCGGCGGGGTCCATGTGCAGCATGTCGGCGAGCTCGTTGACAGCGCTCTCCACGGCAAACTGGCCCTGGGTGGCACCGTAGCCACGATACGCGCCGCCGCGGTTGGTGTTGGTGTAGACGGCATCCCAGCTAAAGCGGCTCGCCTTCACGTGGTTGTAGATAGGCAGGCTCTTGTGGCCCGAGAGGCCGATCGTCGTGGTGGCATGCTCGCCATAGGCGCCGGCGTTGGACAGCGTATGCAGGTCGATGGCCGTGATGGTGCCGTCGTTCATGGCGCCCAGCTTAACGGTCATCTGCATCTGGTGACGCGAGTTGCCCGCGGTGATGGTCTCCTCGCGGGTGTAGCAGCAATAGCTCGGACGGCCGGTCTGCTGGGTGACGAACGCCACGAAGATCTCGCAGCAGCCCGTCTGCTTGGAGCCAAAGCCGCCGCCGATGCGCGGCTTAATTACCTGCACCTGCGACTGCGGAATATCGAGCGACTGCGCGACCATGCGGCGCACGTGGAAGGGCACCTGCGTAGAGGTGGTCACCGAGATGCGCCCAAACGCGTCGGTCGTCGCGAAGGCGCGGAAGGTCTCCATGGGCGCGGTCTGCGTGGCCTGGCTGGTGTAGGTGCGGGTGAAGACGATGTCGCTCTGGGCGAAGGCCTCGTCCAAGTCGCCAAAATCGCTGGTACCGCTGCACACCAAGTTGCGCGGGACGTCGCCGCCCTGCGGGAACATAAAGGTCACGTCGCCCTCGGGGTGGACCACGATGTCATTATCGAGCGCCTGGGTAAAGTCGAGTAGCGGCTCGAGCACCTCGTAGTCGACCTTGATGAGCTTGAGCGCCTTGTCGGCGGCCTCCTCGGTCTCGGCGGCGACGATCGCCACCTCCTCGTTTTGGTAGCGCACCAGGTTCTCAAGAATCAGGCGGTCGTAGGGCGAAGGCTGCGGATAGCTCTGGCCGGCGATGGTAAAGCGGCGCTTGGGCACGTCCTCGTAGGTGTAGACGCCCACCACGCCGGGCACCTTCAGGGCGCGCGACGTATCGATGGAGCGGATCTTGGCGCGGGCATACGGGCTGCGCTTGAGCTTGACGATCAGGGCGCCGGCGGGCACCAAGTCGCCCGTGTAGACGGGACGCCCCTCGAGCAGGGCCTTCGAGTCCTTCTTGGGCTGCTTGTGAGTGATCTGCTTGTAGGAGACACCGTCGCAGCTGGTGTCGTTGACCGGCAGCTCGGGCATCTCAAAGCCCACCTGCACGCCGGACTCGTTGAGGAAGCGCACGATGGCGCGCAGCTGGCTCTCGTAGCCGCTGCAACGGCAGAGGTTGCCGGCAAGCTGGCGCGAGAGCTCCTCGCGCGTGGCGACGAGGCTCGGGTCCTCCTTGGCGGCGCGGGCAAGCGCCAGCACGTTCATAATGAGGCCGGAGGCGCAAAAACCGCACTGCTCGGCGCCTTCGGCAGCCATCGCACGGGCCAGTGCCTCGGACTCGGCCTTGAGGCCCTCGAGCGTGGTGATGGAGCGGCCCTCGACGCGCGCGGCGGGAACCGAGCAGCTCAGCACCGGGTCGCCGTCAAGCCACACCGTGCACAGGCCGCAGTTGGTGGTCTCGCAGGCACAGCGCACCGACGCGCAGCCCTGCTCGCGCAGCAGCGCAAAGAGCATGGTATCGGGGGCAATCTGAACCTTGACCTTGCGGCCATTGAGCGTAAAGGAAAGATCGATAAGTTTGGCAGCCATTAGCACACCTCGCTAGAATCGACGCCGGGCACGCGGCGGCAGGAATACTCGTCCGTGGCAAACTTAGGCACTTGCACGGTCTCGAGCTCGCGGGCAAGCGCGGCCGAAAGCTCGATGCCGGCGGCGCGGCGCACGGCCTGGACGGCAAGCGGGGCCGAGATGCGGCGGCGGTAGTCGGCCGAACCCCACAGGTTGGTGCCGTAGCTCAACGCGCGCACGGATGCGGCCAGGGCGCGAAGCTCGTCCTCGGAAGGATGCTCGTTGGTAAGGCCGCACGCCTCGCCCTGCAGCAGGGTCGCGCGCAGCGGGCGGGCGCCCACGGTGACATGCCAGCTGTTATCCCACCAGGCAGCGGTGAAGTTCAGCGAGGGGAAGTCGGTCGCGGCCTTGCGCACGGCCTCGTAGCTCGCACGGTAGTCGTGCTTAACAACCACCACGTGCTCAATAACGTCACGCACGTAGCCCATGTCCACGAACTCCGCGAGCGGCACGCGGCCGGCGCCCGTCAGCTCAACGTAAGAATCAAGAGCGAGGAAGGCGGAGAGCACGTCCGAGAAGCCAAAACGGCCGTAGATGCTGCCGCCCACCGTGGCGGTATTGCGCAGCTGCACGCCCACAATGTCGTGGACAGCAAACTCAAAGACATTGTTGACAAGCGCGTTGAGCCCGGTATGGCGCTCGAGCTGGCGCAGGGTGCACATGGCACCGATGCGAAACTCGGTCTCGGTCTCCTCGATCTGATCGAGTCCGCAGGCCGAAAGGTCAATCGCCGTCGCCACGCGACGCGAACCCAGGCGCATCCAGATGCCGCCGCCCACAATCTTGTTGTTGCGGTTCTTCTGTAAGAGCTCATAGGCTTCGGCCGCGTTTCCAACACGGACGTAGGTACCGAACTTGAGCACGTTCTCCCCCATCTCTTCACTTGTCCAGTACTTTTAAGTGTACCAAACGAGGGGCCGCACACTGTTTTAGGACAAAATCCACCCACCCATCCATAACTTGCGGTGATATACGGACTGATTAGCCGTTCTGGAACGCATAACAGTCCGTATTTCACCGCAAGTTATGAGGAGTCCTCCGGGATAGAAAAGGCTCCCAGCCAGATAGTTGGGAGCCTTATCGCATGCTATGTCGAGCGAAGATTTAGCAGACGCCCTGGGCGAGCATAGCGTCGGCGACCTTCAGGAAGCCGGCGATGTTTGCGCCCATGACGAAGTTGCCCTCCTCGCCGTACTTCTTGGCGGTGTCGTCCACGTTGTGGAACATGCCGCGCATGAGCTGCTCGAGCTTGCCGTCGACCTCCTCGAAGGTCCAGGACAGGTGCTCGGCGTTCTGGCTCATCTCCAGGCCGGACACGAGCACGCCGCCGGCGTTAGCAGCCTTACCGGGCATGAAGGCGACGCCGTTCTCCTGGAAGTAGGTCGTGGCCTCGATGGTCGTGGGCATGTTCGCGCCCTCGCCGACCACCTTGCAGCCGTTGGCGACGAGCGCCTGGGCGTCCTCGAGCAGCAGCGTGTTCTCGCGAGCGCAGGGCAGCGCGATGTCGCAGGGCAGCTGCCACACGCCGCGGCCGTCGCCCTCGTGCCACACGGCGTTGGGCTTCTCGTCGACGTACATGGCGAGCGTAACGCCCTTGTCGTGGCCGGAGCGCTTCTTGTTGTAGACATGCTCGAGCACAGTGTAGTCGATGCCGTCGGGATCCTCGACCCAGCCATGGGTGTCGGAGCAGGCCAGCACCTTGCCGCCGAGCTGGGAGACCTTCTGGACCGCGTAGATGGCGACGTTACCGGAGCCGTGAACGACGACGTTCTTGCCCTCGAAGGAGTCGCCGCGGCTCTTGAGGTACTCGTCCACAAAGTAGACCAGACCGTAACCGGTGGCCTCGGTACGGGCGAGCGAACCGCCAAAGGAGAGGCCCTTGCCAGTGAGGACGCCGGTCCACTCGTTGGTCAGGCGCTTGTACTGACCGAACAGGTAGGCAACCTCACGGCCGCCAACGCCCAGGTCGCCGGCGGGAACGTCGGTGTTGGGACCGATGTGGCGATAGAGCTCGGTCATGAAGGACTGGCAGAAGTGCATGATCTCGTTGTTGGACTTGCCCTTGGGGTCAAAGTCGGAGCCGCCCTTGCCGCCGCCCATGGGAAGGGTGGTCAGGCTGTTCTTGAGGATCTGCTCCAGGCCCAGGAACTTGAGCATGCCCAGGGTGACCGTCGGGTTAAAGCGCAGGCCGCCCTTGTAAGGTCCAATGGCAGAGTTGAACTCGACGCGGTAGCCGCGATTGACCTGGACCTTGCCCTGGTCGTCGACCCAGGGGACACGGAACATGACGATGCGCTCGGGCTCGACGAGGCGCTCAAGCAGGGCGGCCTCCTCGTACTCGGGATGGGCGTCGAGCGCCGGCTGGATGGTACCGAGGATCTCGGTCGCGGCCTGGATGAACTCAGGCTGCTCGGGATAGCGGGCCTTGAGCTCGTCGAGAACTTTCTGCGTGTAGCTCATGCTTCCTCCAATTGATGGAAAAGAAAAGTGTCGTTCGAGGCGCCCCATGCGCCGCGAGCTTTATCGAGTATGGATAATATCGCACTGTTGCAGCAAAGTTTCGCATAAGCCGACAAGCAGATGTTTCGTTTTGATTACGATGCAGGTAGAAGCGTTTTTGAGCACCCAACGCGCAAATCGCGTGTTTCGAAGCTGTTTCGTCCACATGTTCCAAACCACCACATTGGGCACCTTTGTGGTGGTGTGGTTGATTAGAGGACGAGTTGATGGTAGTCGGCGGGGGTTATGCGGCCTTCGGTGGCAGCGCGGAAGGCGGCGAGCGCATCGCCCGAGAACGGCATGGCCCAGCACAGACCGCAACCTGCGGTAATGGAGCCGGGCAAAGGCATAATGCGCCCGGGCACGCCGGCATCCAGGCACAGCTGCTCGCATTCCATCACATCGAAGGTGCTGTCAAACGACACGATAATCTTGCGCTCGTGGTCGAGGGCCTCACCGGACGGGCCTTCGCGGTGCGACTCGCGATACGCAGCCGCCGCTGCCTCTTCCTCGGCCGTATGTCCACAGCCGCCACAGCCGCAGGTGCAAGGCTCGGACCCATCGCAGGTGCAAGGTTCCCCGGTATCGGGGCAAATATCGTGAGACATGGCAACTCCAATCGTCTAGGCGAGTAACTCGGCCGCCGCAAACTCCTCGGGCGTATTGACGTTTTCGAAGCAGAGCGTCGAGCCCGCGGTCTTAACGATCTGCGGCTCATCCATATAACCGGCCTGAACGCGATTGATCAGGCAGCGAATGCGCTGTCGGTCGCAGGAGAGCAGCTCTTGGGCAACCGGCGCACACGCGTCACGGCGCCAGACGGCGCAAAGCGGCTCAATCCCCCGCTCCTCGCGCGGCACGCACACGTCGAGCGCCTCGGCCTCAACACGATCGGCAAGCACGCCGATGAGTTCCGGCGAGACAAACGGCATATCGCAGGCGACGATCGCCACGAGCGGCAATCGGGCCGCGGCCAACGAGCTCGCGATGCCGCGCATAGCGCCCGCCGACCCTTCAAGGTCCGCCACCACACGCGGCACCAAGCCGCCAAACGCGCACTCCTCAAGGTAGGCAAGCTCGCTGGGGCGCGAGGTCGTCACGACCAATTCGCCGGCAACTTGCGCCAGCCGACCCAGTACGCGTTCGATGAGCGGCTCACCGCAAAACAACATCCGCGCCTTGTCGCAACCCATGCGCGACGACAGCCCGCCCGCCTGGACGACGCAAGAAAGATCGGCTCGTCTTACGGTAGTCATACGGCAAACCACCCCCATCGGCATGCTCGAAACCCGGTGCACGAAGCCAAATACCGCCGCCGAAATAGCGGCGCTACGAAAAGCTCGTGCAAAAACAAAACAGCGCCTTTGCGGCACGCAGCAAGACCGCGAGCACAAAAGCGCTGGTAGCGTGTGGCGGGAACGTATGTGAATCGAACACATCCAAGACGTTTTGCACGCCTCGCAACGGTTTTGAGGACCGCGGAGCCCACCGGAGCCCATCCGTTCCCAAGTGCGGCGGTATTTTACCAAACCGAGCAGCCAATCTAGCGCAGGGAGCGCAGGCCGCCGGCTTCTTTGTCGAGTACCGTAAAGCGCACGGCATCCAGGTGTTCCAAGATGCTGATGGCACGTTTGCGCGACACGCCCAGCGCCTCGCGCAGCACACTCGTGGTGGCAGCGCCACCGGCATCGGCGATAGCGGCGGCAACAAGCTCACGCGCATGGGCCTCGGCGGCAGCAGACAAGGCAACGTCGCGCTCGACCTTCACGATGGAACGGTTGAGCGAAAGCTCGCGCAGGGCACGCGTCATGGTGTCGCGGCCGAGCTGCAGCTGTTCGCCCACCTCGGGAAGCGCCGGTGCATCCAGACCGGCCTCGTCAAGCAGCGCGACGATCCGCTCGCATGCCTCGCGCACCACGCGTGCCGCTGCGGCGGCCGAATGCGGATCGAAGACCTCGGCGCCCTCGGCGGCGCACACGCCACGCGAGCAGCCCTCGGCAAACAGGGCCGCGGCAACGCCTTCATCAGCGGTAGGCCACGCAGCATGGGCAACGGCGCCGGGCGTAAAGCCCGTCTCCTTGGGAGCCGCCGCATGCATGGCTGACAAGGTCGCCGCCAGTGCATCCATCGCGGCGTCGAGCACCACGGCGTCCGCCAAGAGGTCCGCATCACCCACAGCAAGCTTGCAAACGGAACCCTGCGCCACCAACCCACGCAGTGCGGCATCGATCTCGCCAACACCAAGATCCAAAGCCTCGGCAACATTAACCGCCGTAACCGGCAGCGTCTGCAGCGCCAGCCAAGCGCCCACACCATCCGCAATATCGCCGGACTCGAGCGCCGCATACAGCGTACGCTCCCCTTCGGCAAGCTCGCGCGAGCGACGGCAGCGCGAAAGCAGCACGCGCCCGCCGCCAATAAGCATCACGGGCGAATAGGACAGCACCACGGCATGGTCCCCGGCACGTAGCGGCAGCGGCTCCTCCACGCGCACCTGAACGGTACGGGTCTCGCCCACCGCCAAGGGGGCCTCGCCCTCCATGAACATGATGCGACCGACAACCTCGGCCGTACCCACCATCACGTGCACACGCGCGCCCGACTCGAGCACACGCGGCTTGGCTCCCTCGCGACCCAAATACGTAAACGTCATCATAAAGCGCATCGTCTGGCCAAAGCGGCCCGCCACGCCGAGCATCTCACCGCGATCGAGCGCGGCGACACCATCGCCCACCAAGTTGAGCGCCACACGCTGACCGGGCAACGCCCGCGGTGTATCGCCATGTACCTGAATCCCGCGCACGCGACAGACCGTACGCGACGGCAGCGCGACAAGCTCATCCCCCACCGCAACGGGCGCATCGTGCAACGTTCCCGTCACCACGGTACCGGCGCCCTTGATCGTAAAGCAGCGGTCGATAGGCAGACGCGGTGCGGCATCGGTGAGCTCGGCACGGGCACGGCAGGCACCCCAGCAAGCGGCAACCTGCTCGTCGAGCGCAGCCAGCAGGTCATCGATTCCCGCGCCGGTCTTGGACGACACAGGCACGATCGGCGCGTCCGCAAACACGGTACCCGACAAAAAGTCATCGACATCGAGCTCGGCAAGCTCGGTCATCTCGGCGTCGGCCAGATCACACATCGTCAGCGCGACCACCATATGCGTGACGCCCAGCAGCTCCAGCACATGCACGTGCTCGCGGGTCTGCGGCATCACGCCCTCGACGGCCGAAACCACCAGCACGGCAACGTCGATGCCCGTGGCACCCTGCACCATGGCGCGCAAGTAATGGGCATGCCCCGGCACATCGACCAGGCCGACGATTTTGCCGCTCGGCAGCGCCAGCTCGCCAAAGCCCAGCTCCACGGTCATACCGCGACGGCGCTCAACCTCCAGACGGTCGGGATTCTTGCCGGTCAACGCCTCGATCAGCGCCGACTTACCGTGGTCGACGTGGCCCGCCGTGCCAACGATAACGGGACACTCCACCAGCGCTTGAACCTCACTCATCGAGCAATCGCCTTCTTAACGCACGCGACGAGCGTCGATGCCGCCGTCTCGATATCGCGGTCGCCCACGAGCGTGCGCACATCAAACAGAATGCGGTCGTGCGAGGTGCGCGTGACGACCGGCGTGTCGAAGTCCTGGACAAGCGAGCGCTTGAGCGCGTCGACCGTCAGGCGCTCGTCAACAAGACGCACGGCAACGCACATCGTGGGCAGCTCCACGGTAGGCAGCGAGCCGCCACCGGGGGTCGACGATTCCTCGACAATCTCCAACTTAACGGCACACGGGCAACCTGCCTTATCGAGCCCGGCGACCATACGATCACGCAGCTTACGGGCACGTCGCTCCAAATGAGCCTGCGGCAGCGTAAGCATGCTGAGCACCGGAATATCGCGATGGGCAACATCGGCGCCATCCATGTAGATACGCAGCGTGGCCTCGAGCGCCGACAGAGCCAGTTTGCCCGGACGCAGAGCGCGCATGAGCGGATGTGCGCCGCAGGCCTGGACCAGATCGCGACGGCCCATGATAATGCCCGCCTGTGCTGCACCGAGCAGTTTATCGCCCGAGCACGACACCAGATCGAGCCCTGCCGCGACCGAAGCCGGCGTGGGCTCCTCACCGCCGCGCACCAGGATGTCATCGGGCAAAAGCGCGCCCGAACCCTGGTCCTCATAGAACAGCAGACCATGCTTGTGGGCCAGGGCGGCAAGCTCCCGAGAGCCCACCTCCTCGTGAAAGCCCTCGATGCGATAGTTGGAAGGATGGACCTTGAGGATCATCGCCGTATCGGGCGTGATGGCGCGCTCGTAGTCGCCCAAATGCGTGCGGTTGGTGGCGCCGACCTCGACGAGTTTGGCGCCCGAAGCCGCCATGACATCGGGGATGCGGAAGCTGCCGCCAATCTCGACAAGCTCACCGCGGCTGACGATAACCTCTTTACCCGCAGCGTGAGTCGCCAGCACCAGCAGCACCGCGGCGGCATTGTTGTTGACCACGAGCGCGTCCTCGGCACCGGTGAGCGAGCGGATCAGCTGCGCGGCGTGCTCCTTGCGCGACCCGCGCGAACAGGTGTCCACACTGTACTCGAGCGTGCTATACCCGCGCGCGACCTCGGCCACGGCCTTGGCGGCCGATTCCGCAAGCGGAGCGCGACCCAAGTTGGTATGGATAACCACACCCGTGGCGTTGACGGCGGGACGCAGGCTCGGCAGCGCGGAGCGATGCGCACGCCACTCGATGGCCGAGGCCAGCTCGCGCTTGGAACGCGGGGCGGCACCGGCACGAATCGCAGCGCGCTCCTCGTCGAGCTCGGCCGTGACGGCGGCATGCACCACCGCGTCGCAGGTCTCCCCCGCCGCCTTCACTACCGGCCACTCGGCAAGCAGCTCGTTGACGGATGGAATGGCGCGCAGGCGGGCGCGCACCTCATCGGACATGTTCTGGCTATCGCTCATGTGCAGCCTTTCAAAAGAAACGTGGATCAGTCGAATACATCAGCTGAGTCAATTACTCGTCATTATCCTCGCGCGCCGCGATCTTTTCCACGCGAACGGCGTTTTCCTGGGTGAGCGCGGCGCCCGTCAACGGGTCCCAACGCAGCGGCGTATGGTCGAGCGGGCCCACGCCCAAGGCTTGAGCGCCACCGGCATCGGCGCCAAACGAACGCCCGCCGGGGGCGGCCGACGTAAAGATGCACGCCGGATGCAGATACGGCGTCGTCTCCACACGCACGCGGTCGCGGCCCATATCGCTCACGAGTTCGACGATCTCGCCGTCGGCAATACCCATGCGAGCGGCGGCATCGGCATTCATCTGCACGGCATCCAGGTCCGATCCAGCCTCGGCGGCACCTTGGGCCGCAAGCCTGCGCGAGGTGTGCGACTCAAAGGGACGGTTGCCGCTAATGAGGCGAAACATCCCCGGGCCGGGCTCCACCATGGGAGCGATCCAGTTGGGTACACGACCCAGACCGGCTCGCTCCCACACGTCGCTTGCCAGCGCAATCCTGCCGCCATCCAGGGGAATCACCGGCTCGCCCGTACGCGACGGCAACGGAACACCCGTGTCGGCCCAGCCGCGTTCCTTGAGCTCGTCCAGATTGATCCCAAACGGTGCCACCTGGGCAGCCGCCAGATCGTCAGACATAAACCGGAAGTACTCGCCAACGCCACACGCCTGCGCCAGACCGACAAAGATCTCCCGACCGGGACGCGTGTCGTTATGCAACACGGGCAGCACGGCGTTGCGGTAGAACACGCGCGCATCGTTGGCGCCCACGACCGTGCCCACACCGCGGTCGGCCTCCAGATACGTCACGTCGGGCAGCACGAAGTCAGAAGCACGCGCCGTCTCGGACCAGCGAATATCAATCGTCACGAGCAAGTCGAGCTGCTGCAA
>URSP01000030.1:0-17142 GCA_900550515.1 uncultured Collinsella sp.
GCATCGTCGCCGCTTCCGAGCTCGCTCGTAAGCGCAACGTGAACGATGAGTTCCTGAAGAACTGGATCGACGTCGTCGATTATCAGTAATATCTGAGCGATTTATTTCGCATCGGAGGCACAAGAAAACCCCGCAGCTCATATGGGCTGTGGGGTTTTCCTTTACCCATCGAGTTTATTCATGCAACAAAATAGACTGCTCCGCATCTCATTCTAAGAGAGATACGGAGCAGTCCCGCAATTACATCTAATAGCAGAAACGTCGATTAACGGCGGGCCGCCTTAACAAGCTCGGCAACCTTGGCGACGACCTCGTCAATCGCCACGTCCTCGCGCTCGCCCGTGGCACGGTCCTTGAGCTCAACGGTGCCGTTCTTAAGGCCGCGCTTGCCCAGAACCACCTGATACGGGAAGCCCATAAGATCGTTGTCGGCAAACTTAAATCCGGGACGCTCGTCACGATCATCGACGACGACCTCAATACCCTCGGCACACAGGCCCTCGACGATTTGGTCGCAAACAGTAGCGCACTCCTCCTTCTTGGGATCGAGCGGAATCACCGCGACCTCGTACGGAGCAACGGAGACCGGCCAGACGATACCGTGCTCGTCGTTGTGCTGCTCCACGACAGCAGCGAGCGAGCGGGACACGCCCACGCCGTAGCAACCCATGATGAGCGGCTTCTCCTTGCCGTCCTCATCCATAAAGGTGGCACCCATGGCCTCGGAATACTTGGTGCCCAGCTGGAAGACCTGGGAGACCTCGATGCCGCGGGCAGCGGAGAGGGGCTTTCCGCAGTGCGGGCAAGGATCGCCGGCCACGACGGTGACCAGGTCGGCCCACTCATCGACGGTAAAGTCGCGCTCGGGGCAGGCACCGGTAAAGTGATAGTCAACCTCGTTGGCGCCGCAGGCCCACTGCTTGGACTCGCGCAGGCTCTCGTCGCAGACCAGACGAATGCCCTCGGGAAGGTTAACCGGTCCGATAAAGCCCTTATGCAGACCGTAGGTCTGGAGCTCCTCATCGGTCATCATGCGATAACCCTTGCCAAAGACATGCTCGGCCTTGCAGTCATTGAGCTCATGATCGCCCGGGACAATAGCCACGACCGGCTTGCCCTCGGCATCGATGAGCGCCAGCGACTTTCGCGTACCGTTCTCGGGGAAACCGAAGAACTTGGCGACGGCCTCGATGGTGCCCATACCCGGAGTCTCGACCTTGGTGAGCGTGCCGTCGCCGGGACCCTCGGTCACAACGACCTTGGTGCTTGCAGCCTCGTCATCGGCAGCAAAGCCGCAATCGTCGCAGTAGACCAGCGAAGCCTCGCCGGCGTCGGCCAGCGCCATGTACTCGACGGAGGTGTCGCCGCCGATCTCGCCGGAGTCGGCGACAACGGGCAGAGCCTTGATGTAGCAGCGCTCGCAGATGTTGGCGTAGGCCTGCTTCATCTTGTCGTACTCCTCCTGCAGGCTCTCCTGCGTGGCAGAGAAGCTGTAGGCGTCCTTCATGATGAACTCACGGCCGCGCATCAGGCCAAAGCGGGGACGGAACTCATCGCGGAACTTGTCCTGAATGTGGTACAGGTTGACGGGCAGCTGCTTATAGGAGCGCAGCTCGTTGCGCACCAGGGCCGTGACGGTCTCCTCGTGCGTGGGACCCAGCACAAACTCGCGACCATGACGGTCGTCAAAGCGCACGAGCTCCTTACCATAGGCATCGATGCGGCCGGACTCACGCCACAGCTCGGCATCGACCATAATGGGCATCATGAGCTCCTGGGCGCCGGCGGCATCCATCTCGTCGCGCACGATGTTCTCGATCTTACGAATCGAGCGCCAAGCGAGCGGCAGATAGGAATAGAGACCGGCGGCCTCCTTGCGGATCATACCGGCACGAAGCAGCAGACGATGGCTTGCAAGCTCGGCGTCGGCCGGATCCTCTTTAAGCGTCGGCGCATAGAGCTTAGACATATACATTACTCGAGTCATTTATTTCTCCTCAATAAGCTTGTCGACCTCGGCCATAAGCGCGTCGACAATTTGATCCTCAGCTACTTTACCAATGATCTGGCCATGCGAAAAGAGCAGGGCCTGACCACGTCCGCAAGCAACGCCCAGGTCGGCATCAGAAGCCTCACCGGGGCCATTAACGGCACATCCCATGACGGCAATCGAAAGCGGCGCGGCATAGTTCTTAAGCCGCTCGGTTACTTCCTCGGCGATAGGAATCAGGTTAACCTGGCAGCGGGCGCACGTGGGGCACGAGACAATCTCGGGACCACGGCGACGCAGACCCAGGGACTGCAAAATTCCCCAGGCGACCGGCGGCTCCTCAACCGGATCGGACGTGAGCGAGACGCGCATGGTGTCACCGATGCCCTCAGACAGCAGGATACCGAGTCCCACCGAGCTCTTGATGGTGCCCTGCAGCTTGGTTCCGGCCTCCGTCACGCCCAGGTGAAGCGGAACGTGGGGAATCTCGCGCGACAGGGCTCGATAGGTATCGAGCGTCGTTTGCACGCTATGGGCCTTGGCCGAAAGCACAATGTTCGTAAAGCCGCGGTCTTCAAAATGCTTGACGAAACGCTCGCTCGACATCACGAGCTTTTCGGGCTGCGTGAGGTCGTCGCGCTCGGCGATATCCTGCTCAAGCGAACCGGCATTGACGCCGATACGAATCGCACAGCCAGCAGCACCCGCAGCATCGATCACCGCGTCAACCTTGGCCCAATCGCCGATATTGCCGGGATTGATGCGCAGCTTGGCAGCACCGGCCTCAACGGCACCAATGGCGAGCTTATGGTTAAAGTGGATATCGGCGACAATCGGCACCGGAGACTCGGCGCAGATGGTGCGGAAACCCTCAAGCGCAGCCTCGGTGGGCACGCTCACGCGTACGATATCGCAGCCAGCCTGCGTCAAAACACGCACTTGCGCAAGCGTTGCCTGGGCATCAGCGGTATCGGTGCAGGTCATGGATTGGACCACCACCGGCGCACCGCCACCGATCTGCACGCCGCCCACATGCACGGGGCGCGTCAGCTCGCGAGGCAAAGGATGGGATAAAGACAATCCAAACACTCCCCTACAGAATAAATCGAAGGATGTCGGAACGAAGCATATAGACAAACAGCAGCGCAAAAAGCGCGATGCCCACATAGCTCACGATCGACTGGACCTTGAGCGGAAGCTCGCGGCCAGCAATCTTTTGAATGATCTCGATGACCAGCTTGCCGCCATCGAGCGGTGGGATAGGCAGCAGGTTCATAAAGCCAAGCGAGAACGAAATGAGGGCGGCAAACGAAAGGAACGTTGCAGGGCCAGCGGCAGCAGCCTGTGAGGACATAACGCTAATACCCACGATCGATGAGGACTGATCGAGAATCTCCATCGTATGCTGCGGCTGGAGCAGGCGCATCACGCCCTCCGCTGTCTGCACGACATAGGATAAGGACAGACGAGCCGACGTGATGGGGTCTAAACGGACCACCTGCGTAGAGGCATACACACCTAGGCGCTCGTCCTCTTTGAGCGCAACCGTGGTCGAATGCTGCTTGCCGTCACGCTCGTACTCGATGGCGATATCGTCCTTACCGGCAGCCTTGCCGATAGCATCGTAGACGTCCATCCAAGTGGAACATGAGACACCGTCGACCGAAAGGATCGCGTCGCCGCCCTCGATACCCGCCTTGGCGGCAATAGACCCCTCGTCAACCTGACCGATCACGTTGGTATCCATCGGCACGGTGACACCCGCAATAGAGTAGATGCTCATAAGCAGCAAAAAGCCCGTCAAGATATTGACGAGAATGCCCGCGAGCAGCATAAAGGCGCGCTTGAGAAAACCCTGGCCAAGATAAGTGTGCGAACGCTCTTGCGCCAAGAAATCAGCCTCGCCGCACGGCAGCTCCCACACATCGCCCTCGGCAGTCGCATGCTCTCGATCGAACCGGCGGCCGTCAAAGGTGGTGTAGCCCGCCGCGTCTCGCGGCAGCGTCTGATACTTGGTGGGATAGTAGCTCGGCGAGGGCTTCTCCCCTTCCTCATACCAGGGCGCGATGGAGCCCCAACCCAAGAGCAAGGCACATGCCTCGAGCACATCCCCCTCGGACAGCTCAAGTTCGGCGGCAAGGTCGGCAACGGTCACGCGACCATGACGATAGATAGCCGCGAGCACGCGATCGGCGCACGAGACGTCGGTCGGATCCATACCGCAGATGGCAGCGTAGCCACCCAGCAGCAGCGGGGTCACGCCAAACTTAGTTCCAATGCGACGCGACGTGTAATGGATGTCAAAGCGGCATGGCAGGCCCAAAAAGAACTCGGTCACACGGACGCCGCAGGCACGCGCCGCCAAAAAGTGGCCGCCCTCGTGCAAAAACACGAGGACGGAAAGCATCAGCAGGCCCCAAAAGACCGATGAGAGAACGCTCAGAACAGTATCCATAAAACGAAAAAGCAATCCTTATGGGTTAAGAACGGGTTGCGGCGAGCACCTGCGCAGCCTTTTCACGCGCCCACGCATCAATGTCGTGAAGTTGCTCAAACGAATCGACCGTCTGCGCATCGTGAGCATCCATGCAAGATTCCACAATGCGATCGATATCGGTAAAGCTGCAGCCATCGTGCAGGAAGGCATCGACGGCGACCTCATTGGCGGCATTGAGCACGCACGGCATGGTGCCACCCGTCTTGCCGGCACGCTCGGCCAGTGCCAGACAGCGGAAGGTATCCATGTCGGCAGCATCAAACGTAAGCTGTCCCAGCTCGCGAAAATCGATACGAGGCGCCGGGGTATCCCAACGCTCGGGATACGAGAACGCGAACTGGATGGGAATACGCATGTCGGAAGCACCGAGATGCGCCATCACGGAGCCGTCAGCGAACTCGACCATAGAGTGAATCTTGGACTGACGCTGCACGACCACGTTAATGAAATCGAGGTCGCAGTTAAACAGATGCATGGCCTCAATGCGCTCCAGGCCCTTGTTCATAAGGGTGGCGGAGTCGATGGTGATCTTGGCACCCATGGCCCACGTGGGATGTGCGAGGGCATCGGCACGCGTCACGCAATCGAGCTCGTCGCGTGTTCGGCCAAAGAACGGACCGCCCGAGCAGGTGAGCCAAATACAATGAGCCTCGCGCGGGTCCTCTCCCAGATAGCACTGGTAGATGGCGGAGTGCTCAGAGTCGACTGGAATAAGCTGGCCCGGTTGCGCCAACGGCATAAGCAAGTCGCCACCGACGACGAGGGACTCCTTGTTGGCAAGTGCAAGGCGCTTATTTGAGGTCAAGGCCGCATGGCTCGCCTCGAGACCGGCGGCACCCACAATAGCGACGAGCACGCAGTCGACATCGTCGCGACGCGCGAGCTCGCAAACCGCCTGCGCGCCAACGCCGAGCTTCGTTCCCTCGGGCAACTCCTGCAGAACGGCGTCATCGCCATGAGCGACATCGGCCACGGCAACCGCCGAAACCGAGAACTCGTGGGCAGCGGCAACAAGCTCGGAGGTACTGGAATTAACGGACAGCGCCGTCACCTGCAGTCGATCGGCATGCTGGCGGCACACATCGAGCGCCTGGGTGCCGATGGAGCCCGTACAACCCAGGATGGCAACACGGAGGCGTCCATCGGGGCCATACGTCGTCTGGAATGACATTACAGCACGCCTCCGATCATCAGCATCAGCTGCGCGGTGATGCAGCCGCAGATAAGCGAATCGCTACGATCGAGCATGCCACCGTGGCCCGGGATAAGGTTACCGGAATCCTTAACGCCCACACCGCGCTTGATGCGCGACTCGATAAGGTCGCCGATAACGCCCAAAATGGACACGACCACGCCGCACAGCAGCGCATAGGGCAGGCTGAGTTTGTAGAAGTGCGTCGCCCACAGGATGAGCCAAATCAAAACTGAGCCCAGGATGCCGCCAACAAACCCCTCCCAGCTCTTTTTGGGAGAGATCTTGGGAACCATCTTGTGTTTGCCGATACGGCTACCCACGATGTAGGCAAACGAGTCGGAGACCCAAAGGGACGCGCAAACGCCCACCGAAAGCAGGGCGCCGGCAAAACCGGGCACGGCATCGCGCAGCAGCACGATAGCCGACAGCATAAAGCCAGTGTAGATGGGACCCATGAGCGTCACGGCCACATCAGAGATGCGGGTACGCGGCGACCAGACATACCAAATGCCCACAGCGAGCATCAGGGCAAAAAGCAGGGCATTCAGCAACATCGAATCGCCCAACGCCGACATCGGAAAGAGTACGGCGGCAGCGATACCCATGCGCTCGTTAGCCATCTTGCCATCGAGCCTCGTCATACGGAAAAACTCATAGCAGCACAGACCGCTCATGACAGAAACAAAAATGGCCGTGGGCACGATACCCAAAACCAGGCACAGGATAAAGACAACGGCGTAGACGATACCGGCGGCGGCACGGGTAATAAAGCCCGCCAGCCACGAACCGGTGCCGCTCTTAGCTGCAGGCGCTTCCGCAGTGGCAGCTTTGCGCGCAGGCGTCTTGGGAGCAGATGCCTTGGGACGATCGGACACGATTAAGCCTCCTCGGTCTTGCTCAGACCACCAAACCTACGGTCACGGCCCTGATAGGCCAAAATGGCGTCGACAAGGCCCCAACGATCAAAGTCGGGCCAATAGGTATCGGTGACGTAGAACTCGGAATAAGCCACCTGCCACAGCAGATAGTTCGAAAGGCGCAGCTCACCAGAGGTGCGAATCACAAGCTCAGGATCGGGAAGACCGGCGGTATAGAGGTGGGAAGCCACCATGTCGTCATCAATTGCGGAAGGATCGATCTTACCGGCGGCAGCGTCGAGTGCGATCTGACGGACAGCGCGGGTAATCTCGGCACGCGCGCCGTAGTTGACGGCAAGCGCCAGCGTCATACCGGTGTGATCGGCGCACTCGGCAAGACCGCGTTCAAAAACGTCGCGGGTCTTCTTGGGCAGCGCGGAAATGTCACCAAAAAAGACAACGCGCACGTTTTCGCGCTTCAGAAGCGGCAGCTCGTCGATAAACGTCTTGGCAAACAGATGCATCAAGACGTTGACCTCATGCTGCGGGCGGTTCCAGTTTTCGGTAGAAAACGCATAGGCAGAAAGCACGTCGACGCCCAGACGCACGCAGGCGGTAATAATCTCGCGAAGGGAGACGATACCCGCCTTGTGGCCCTCGGTGCGTGCAAGACCGCGCGACGTGGCCCAACGACCGTTGCCGTCCATGATGCACGAGATATGGTGCGGAATGTTATTGAGGTCAAGGTCGGAAAAACCGACGCCCGCAGGGGCGTCGGCAAAGTACTCGACCAGTTTATGCTCGTCGTATTGCACCTTAGATCTCCATGACCTCGGCTTCTTTTTCCTTCAGAAGCTCCTCGACCTTGGCGACATACTCATCGGTGTGCTTCTGGACCTTGGCCTGCTCGCGACGGACATCGTCCTCGGTGAGCTCCTCATCGCGCTCGAGCTTGTTGTTGAAGTCGCGACGGATGTTACGGATAGAAACCTTGGCCTGCTCGGCGTACTCGCGGCACTCCTTGACGAGCTCGCGACGGCGCTCCTCGGTGGGAGCCGGGAACGGAAGACGAACGACGGTGCCATCGGAGTTGGGGGTAATACCCAGATCGGAAGCGCCGATGGCCTTGACGATGGCGTTGATGAGTGCCTTG
Source organism: uncultured Collinsella sp. (assembly GCA_900550515.1). Taxonomy (GTDB): domain Bacteria; phylum Actinomycetota; class Coriobacteriia; order Coriobacteriales; family Coriobacteriaceae; genus Collinsella. The sequence goes on from URSP01000030.1 coordinate 7,693, forward strand.
TCCCACGGCTCGATGAGCAGCATGTGGGCCTCGGGGGTCTTGACGGCGGCAACCTGCGTGACCGGCGTGGGAACACCGTAATAATCGACGGTGATGTCGGACAGAATGTTGGCATTGGCGCGGCCGGTACGGACCTTGGAGAAGTTATGCTTGAGGGACTCGAGCGACTTGTCCATATGGGCGGTGATGTTCTCTGCCATGCTTAATCCTCCTGATAGACGAGCGTGCCGACGGGCTCACCCGCGAGCGCGCGCTTGACAGTGTCCTCGCCATCGATGTTGAGGACCAAAATCGGCATACGGTTATCCTGGCAAAGTGCCGTAGCCGTGGAATCCATAACCTGCAGGCCGCGGACGAGCACCTCGTGATAGGTAATCTTGTCAAAGCGGACGGCATCGGCGCACTTGACGGGATCCTTGTCATAGATGCCGTCGACCTTGGTGGCCTTGATCAGAATCTCGGCGCCGATCTCGCACGCACGAAGAGCCGCGGCGGTGTCGGTCGTAAAGTACGGATTGCCCGAACCGGCGGCAAAAATAACGACGTTGCCCTTGGAAAGGTGGTTGATGGCGCGACGGCGAATATAGGGCTCGCAGATCTCGTTCATCTGGATAGCGCTCATCACGCGGCAGGGAACATCGTTATGCTCGAAGGCATCCTGCAGGGCGAGCGCGTTCATAACGGTTGCCAGCATGCCCATGTAGTCGGCCTGAGCACGCTCCATGCCACCGGCAGCGCCGGCCATGCCGCGGAAAATATTGCCGCCGCCGACAACGACGCCGACCTCATGGCCAACGGCGAGCAGCTCCTTGACCTGCTTAGCAAGATGGTCGGTAACCTTGGGGTCGATGCCATATTGGCCGTCGCCCATCAGTGCTTCGCCGGAAAGCTTGAGAAGCACGCGTTTATATCGGATGTCGGACAAAGCGATCCTCCTTTAGATTGAACTCTCAACATTCTATCAAAGGCTCTTAGAAGAGCCATGAAAAAGCAGGCTGTGAGTAAAACCCACAGCCTGCTCATTACCAGCTACAAGAGCTTATTTACTCGCCACGGACCAGACGGTCAAAGGCAACGACGGTAATGGTGTCGCCGAGCTCCTTGGAGACCTGCTCAGCGTACTTCTTGATGGTGAGGGAGCTGTCCTTGATAAACTCCTGCTCAGTGAGCACGGACTGCTTGTAGAACTTCTCCAGACGGCCAACAGCCATCTTCTCCTGAATGGCCTCGGGCTTGCCGGACTCGGCAGCCTGAGCCATGTAGATCTGCTTCTCGTGCTCGACGGTCTCGGCCGGAACCTGATCGCGGGTAGCGCAGATCGGGGCGACGGCGGCAACCTGAAGGGCAACGTCGTGAGCGAAGGTCTTGAAGGACTCAGCCTGAGCGGTCTCGGCCTTCTCGAAAGCAAACTCGACGAGGACGCCGATCTTACCACCCATGTGGATGTAAGAAGCGAGCGCGCCGTTCTCGGCCTTACGGGCGGCGAAGCGGGAGATCTTCATGTTCTCGCCCATGATGTGAATCATCTCGGTGAGCTCGGAGGAAACGGTCTCCTCGCCCATCGGCTTCTCAAGCAGAGCGTCGACGTCAGCAGGCTCGGTGGTAGCGACAACCTCAGCGACCTTGGAAGCAAAGCCGGTGAACTTGGCGTTGGAGCCAACGAAGTCGGTCTCGCAGGAGAGCTCGAGCAGAGCGCCGGTCTTGCCATCCTCGGAGACGAACGCGGCGACAGCGCCCTCGTTGGTCTCACGGCCAGCCTTCTTGGCAGCCTTGGCAAGGCCGTTCTTACGCAGAACGTCGACAGCGGCGTCCATGTCGCCGTCAGCCTCGACGAGAGCCTTCTTGCACTCCATCATCGGGGAGTCGGTCATCTCGCGGAGCTGCTTGACCATAGCGGCGGTAATCTGGGCCATTGTGGTTCCTTTCAAAGAGATGAAAAAGAATTAACTAAGACTGATTTACTCGGCCTTGGGCTCAGCGGCCATCTCGGCCTCGGAGACCTGCTCCTTGCCGGAGCCAGCGAGGCAGGCGTCAGCCATGAGCTCGCACATAAGGGTGACAGCGGAGATAGCGTCATCGTTGCAGGGGATGCCGTACTCGACCTCGTCGGGATCGGAGTTGGTGTCGATCAGAGCGACGACGGGGATGTTCAGGCGCTGAGCCTCCTTGATGGCGTTCTCCTCGCGCTTGGTGTCGATGACGAAGAGAGCCTGGGGCAGACCCTTCATGTCGCGGGCGCCACCGAGGTTGGTCTGGAGCTTGGTGAGCTCCTTGCCGAGCACAGCCTGCTCCTTCTTGGGGAGCACTGCCATGCGGCCGTCCTCGACCATGGCCTCGAGCTCCTCCATGCGGTTGATGCGGGAGCGGATGGTAACGAAGTTGGTCAGCATACCGCCGAGCCAACGCTGGTTGATGTAAGGCATGTTGGCGCGCTCAGCAGCGTTCTTGACGGCCTCCTGAGCCTGCTTCTTGGTGCCGACGAACAGCACGTTGCCACCCTTGGCGACGTTCTTAACGAAGGTGTAGGCCTGGTCGGCGTCGAGGATGGTCTGCTTGAGGTCGAGGATGTAGATGCCGTTGCGCTCACCGAAGATGAACGGCTTCATCTTGGGGTTCCAGCGACGGGTCTGGTGACCGAAGTGGCAGCCGGCCTCGAGCAGGGTGCGGATATTAATCTTGGTAGCCATGTTAAACCTCCTGTGGTTTGCCTCCGCGCGGGGTCATCCTCCAAAACCAACCCGGACATGTGCTACCAAAGCCCGGGCACCACGGTATGAAGTAGCCGCGCGTGCGTGATAAAAACATGTTGCCGTGAAGCAACCCGATGAATGATAGCAGGAATGCATCTTCCTGCCAACCCGCAATCAAAACCACACACCTGAGTGCAGCGCGGGACGTCCCAGCAACTATTCGCCGCGGGGATGGGCTTGAGCCACAGCCCGCTTAAGCCGATCGGGTGTGAGATGCGTGTAGATCTGCGTCGTGGACAGGCTCGCATGGCCCAGCAGCTCTTGAACCGAGCGCAGGTCCGCACCGCCCTCGAGCAAGTCGGTCGCAAAGGTATGGCGCATCGCATGCGGGGCGATGTCGGCCGGAATGCCGGCGAGCGTCGCCAGCGTATGGAACCGCCGCCTGAGCATGGCGGCACTCATGCGATTGCCGCGCGCCGATATAAGCAGCGGATGCGGCCCGGTAGCGAGGTCGCGGCGCTTTGCCCGAGCGAGCAACTCCGGCCTCCCCTCTTCAATATAGAGACGCGTCACATCGAGCGCACGACGATACAGAGGGACGATACGCTCCTTGCTCCCCTTGCCCCACAGGCGCAGCGTGCGCTCGGACCATGAGATGGATTCCACATTGAGCGCCGCAAGCTCTGAGATGCGGGCACCCGAGGCATAGAGCAACTCGAGCATCGCCGCATCGCGCAGTCCCGCGGGTGTTGAGGTATCGGGGGCTTTGAGGAGTGCCTCCACCTGTTGAGTCGTAAGGACGCCCGGCAGGTCGCGCGGCAGCTTGGGCGATGCGATCGCCGAGACCGCATCGCCCTCGACAATCCCCTCGACAGCCATCCACCGATAGAGTGAGCGAATGGCAGACAGGTGTGCCGCAAGGGTCCGAGCCGCCACCTGGCCACGCGACAGCTCGGCCAAATAGGAACGAACGGTCCGTACGTCGGCGGCGCGAGCGTCGATGCCCTCGCGTTCGCACCAGGCAGCAAAGCGCTCCAGCCTCGAGCCATAGGCCGTCACCGTGTTGGGAGAAAGTCCCTCGACGCGTGCGATATAGGCGATAAACGAGTCGACGGTGTCGTACAGGTCAAAGGCTATGACCGGTCGCCTCCAAACAGATCGGGGCGAGTAGCCAGATAGGCGTCAAGGGCCTCGAGCGCACGGTCCGCATAGGCCTGGTAGCGGTCGCGCTTGCTGCGGCGCTTACCATCCTCGAGTGGCGGCACCAGGCCAAAGTTGACATGCATGGGCTGATAGCCCACGGTGGCAGGATCGGTCGCATAGCCCACGAGCGCACCCAGGGCGCCCACGCGGGGCAACTCGACGGAATCGGCGCCGATAGCCTCTGCATAGGTGTTGAGCGCCGCGAGCAGACCTGTCGCCACGGCTTCCATGTACCCCTCGGTGCCGGTGATCTGACCGGCCAGGCGCACACCGGTACCGGGCACGGCAAAGGTGCCATCGAGCACATGCGGGGCGTCGACAAAGGTATTGCGGTGCATGACACCGTAGCGGAAGAACTCAGCGTTCTCCAGGCCCGGCACCATATGGAAGACGCGCTTCTGCTCGCCAAAGGTCAAGTTGGTCTGGAAGCCCACCAGGTTATAGGCGGTCTTCTCCTTGTTTTCGGCACGCAGCTGAATCGCCGCCCAGGGGCGACGTCCGGTACGCGGGTCGGTGAGGCCGACGGGCTTCATGGCGCCAAAGCGAATGGCGTCCTTGCCGGTGCGCGCAACTTCCTCGGCAGGCTGGCAGGCCTGGAACAGATCGCCGCCCTCAAAGTCTTTGAGCACCACTCGGTCGGCCGTGGTAAGCGCCTCGATAAAGGCCTCGTACTCCTCCTTGTTGAGCGGAGCGTTGAGATAGTCGCCGCCCCCCTGCTCCTCGTAGCGCGACTGCGAGAACAGCACGTCCATATCGAGCGTGGAGGCATCGACGATCGGCGCCGCGGCATCGAAGAACGCAAGGGCGTCGCCACCGACGAGCTTCATGACCTCTTCGCTCAGCGCCGGTGAACACAGCGGGCCCGCGGCAATGACCACGTGGCCCTCGGGAATCTGCGTGACCTCGCCGTGCACGACCTCGATATTGGGACGAGCGGCAACCTCGGCCTCGACAAGCTCGGAAAACTTGACGCGGTCGACCGCCAAGGCGCCACCGGCGGGAACAGCCGCGCGATGGGCGCAGTCGAGCAGGACTGAACCCATGCGCTCAAGCTCGGCCTTCAGCAAACCAGCCGCGGAATCCGGACGGGTCGACTTAAACGAATTGGAGCAGACGAGCTCTGCCAGGTGATCGGTATGGTGAGCCGGGGAGCTCACCTGGGGGCGCATCTCGCACAGCTTTACGGCAAACCCGCGGTCTGCCAGCTGGATCGCGCATTCCGAACCCGCCAGACCGCCACCGATAACCGTCACCTGATCGAACTGCATCTGCAAACACCTTTCTAATTGACACGTTTTCCATTGTGACCGAAGGGCGTCTGGGCGTGAAGGGCAAACTTGGAGGGCGCATACCTTCCATCCATCATGCGCTCGATAAGGCCCTCGAGTTCAAGCGAACCCAAGAGTTTGAGTACGCCGACAGCATCGAGTGAGACGAGCGCCGCGATGTCGTCGACCTTGAGCGGAGAGGCGATGAGCGCATGCATCACGGTCTGCTGTGTTGGATTCAGGTCGGCAATGCCGGGAGCATCGGGGCGCGAGTAGCGCAGGGTGCCGTATATGCGAGAGATAGCCATCTCGATGGACTCCTCGTCGACAATGCAGCAGGCACCGTTCGCAATGAGGTAATTCGTGCCACGCGACTCGGGCGATAGGATCGACCCCGGCACGGCAAGAAGTTCGCGCCCCAAATCCATAGCAGCCTCGGCTGTAGAAAACGTCCCGGAAGGCATACCCGCCTCGGATACAAAGAGGGCTTGCGACAGGGCCGCGATCACGCGATTGCGACGCGGAAAGGCAAACTTGCGCGGACCCATGCCCCACGGAGAGATCGACACGACCGCGCCGCCCGTATCGAGCGTGCGCGTAATAAGCCCCGCGCTCGAACGCGGGTAGACCACGTCGGCGCCCGTCCCCAGCACCACGACGTGTTTGCCGCCGGCGTTGACCGCAGCCCAACCCGAGGCCTGGTCACAACCGACCGCGCCGCCCGAAACTACCGTCACTCCCGCATCAACCGCCACCTTCGCCGCAAGCTCTGCCACGGCAAGGCCATACGGCGAGGCCTTGCGCGCGCCGATGATGGAGAGCGCGGGCGTCGAAAGCACCTCGGGGTTGCCGCGCACATAGAGCGTCTGGGGTACATCAGATAGCTCCAGAACGCTCTCGGGATACAACGCATCACCTGGATGCAGCTCGAAGGTCCCCTCAGCTATCATTGGTCCCTCCTTCCCTGGTACATCGCCGCCTCGAGCACGTGGTCCTGCGTCACTTGCTCGCTCTCGGCGACATCTGCGATCGTGCGCGCAATGCGAACAAGGCGCACGATGCCACGCCCTGTGAGATGCGTGCGCTTCGACAGGCCGAGCACACACTTCTCCGCCGCATCATCGAGCTCAAAGGTCGAAACGACGCCGTCAATGGACCGAGTCTCGTCATCCTCGGCCTCGGCATCCGCATCGTCCATGCGGGATTCGCGCCAAGCGCGAAAGGCGCGACCGCGCACAACGTAGTCACGTAACTCGGCCGACGACATGCCCTCCGCACCCTCGATAATCACTTGAGGGTCGGGACGGGTCACATCGATCATCATGTCGATACGGTCGGCCAAAGGACCGCGCAGTTTAGACCGATAGCGCTCGACCATCGCCGCCGAGCAGCGACACGGCACCTCGCGATCGCCCAAAAAGCCGCAGGGGCAGGGATTGCTCGCAGCCAGCAGCTGAAAGCGCGACGGGAAGGTAAAGGCCCCGTCGGCGCGTACGATCCTCACGTAGCCGCGCTCGATGGGCTGACGCAGCGTCTGCAGCACGCCAGTGGGAAACTCGGCAAGCTCGTCCAAAAAGAGCACGCCGCCATGAGCAAGGCTGATCTCACCCGGGTGCACCGGGCGCCCGCCGCCAATGAGGCCAGCCGTTGAAATACTGTGATGGGGGCTTCGAAACGGCCGATGACCTGCCAATAAGCCATCAATGTTCTCACCCAAAACCGAATGGATGCACAGCGCCTCTTGTTGATCCTCTAGAGAAAGCTCGGGCAAAATGCCCGTCATGCGCCGCGCAAGCATGGTCTTGCCCGAACCGGGCGAGCCGATCATGAGCAGGCCGAGCTCGCCGGCTGCCGCAAGCGCCATGCCACGTTTGGCGACCTCCTGCCCCAGCACGTCGGCATAGTCGAGCTCGGGCTCAAAGGTCGCCTCGACGCCCTCGGAATCCAAGTAGTGCCGCGCGGCATCGCCCATGCCATGGGCAAGCTGAGACAAATGATCGATGAATCCACAATCCACGCCCGCGAGTGGCACATGCTGGTCGGACCTGCCGGCGATAAAAGACAGCCCCATGTCGCGAGCCAATAGCTGAAACGCTACCTCGCCCTTGACAGGAAGCACCGTACCGTCCAAGCCGAGCTCGCCGGCGATAAGGCAGCGATCGAGGTTATCACGGGGAATCTGCCCATCGGCCGCCAGAACCGCGATGGCGATGGGCAGATCAAAGCCGCTACCGGTCTTGCGAATATCGCCGGGCGCCAGGTTGACCGTAATGCCCGAGCGTGGGATCTCGAACCCGGCGGAGCGCATCGCGCAGCGAATACGACCGCGTGACTCCATCACCTCCATACTCGGAATACCGAGCATCTGAATGCCTGGGATGCCACCGGCAAGCGAGACCTCGACCGTGACGGGAATCGCCTCGACGCCGCGGATGCAGGCCGCGTGAACGGCAAACGTCTCGAACGCCATCACGACACCTGCCAATCGAACGCGTTGTACTGGTGCTCGATCTCGGCGATATGCCCGCCGCGGATGGTGACACCCACGGCATCGAAGCGAATCGCCTTGAGCGGATAATGCTCCATAAGATAGCAGCTTGCGATGCGGCGGTAGCGGCGTTGCTTTTGGGCGTCCACGGCCTCCTCCGGAAAGACCCTCGTGCTGCAATCCAGTGCGACGCGTCTGGTCTTGACCTCGGCCATTACCACGACATCGTCGAGCTCATCGAGCAGCACCAGGTCGGCCTCGCCCTCGGTGCAACGATAACCCTGCTCCAGCAAGGTGTAGCCGCGCTCGTTAAAGTAGTCGATTGCGATAAGCTCGCCCAGCATACCCAGCTCGCGGGGACTGAGTCCCTTGATAAACTCGGGCGTCATCGCCCCGCAGTCGAGCTCGCCGTTTTCCCAACGCTCCTTGAGCTGCTGCGTCTTGCTCTTTTTGCTTGCGGCACTCATGGGGTCTCCTTTCCCGCACACTGCATTGCCCCGATGATGAGGGCACCTTTCATGCGGGTAAGTACCGGAAGCAAACCAAAAGCTGACCAAATGCCGACAAAAAACGGGCCGTACGCAGCAATGGTGCTGCATACGGCCCGCTACCAGCTGGTTTACAAAACTCCAGAAGTCCCTGTCTCCACAATTGACCTAGAAAAGGCGCTCAGTCTGCAGAAAGTTTCCGCAAAAGCTCACGCGATGCAGCGGACAAAGTCCATGTTTGCGAATGGCCTCGATATGCTCGGGGCTTGCATAGCCCTTCGACTCGGCCAGATGGTACTCGGGATACTCGGCGTCGTACTCGACCATCATCTCGTCACGCGTGACCTTGGCCATGATGGACGCCGCGGCGATGCAGGCGATTTTGGCATCGCCCTTCACCACATCGCGCTCGTTAGGAACGGCGCCCAAGGGGTTGCCATCCATGAGGACACAGTCGGGTTCAAGTCCCGTATCGGCCACGGCGCCCGCAACGGCGGTACGGATAGCACGGGCCATGCCCATCTCATCGATATCCTTAGGCGCGATATGGCAAAAACCGATCGCCGTCGCCACCTCGGCAATCTTCACTGAGAGCAACTCGCGGCGCGCCGGCGTGAGCTTTTTGGAATCGTTGATGCCCCAGACGCGCGGCTCCATAGGAAGGCAGACGGCGCATACCGTCAAAGGACCGGCCACCGATCCGCGACCCACCTCGTCGACACCAACGACCACCCCATCGCCGCCAAGCTCGTGCATAAGCTCATACATGCCGTTGACGCGCTCGCGCTCGGCAAGCTCTTTGGCATGGCGTTTGAGGGCGCGTTCGCAAGCCTTGATCACCTGCTGGCGCGGATCCTCGCGATAATGCTCCACGAGGGCGGGAATCTCCTCAAACGTAGCGCTCGCCAACTCACCGGCAACCTGCGATGCCGAAACCGAGCTCGTCATGTTGGCCATACCAGGCCCTCCTTGCATGCAAATCAGATAAAAAGAAGGGCCACCCGAAGGTGACCCTTGTGTCCAAACGAGTGGACAGACGCTGCGATCTTCTTAGCGCTTCTCGGGGATGCGAGCAGCCTTGCCCACCTTGTCGCGGAGGTAGTACAGCTTGGCGCGACGGACGCGACCATGACGAACGACCTCGAGCTTGGCGATCTTGGGGCTGTGAAGCGGGAAGGTACGCTCAACACCGACACCGAAGGACATCTTGCGGACGGTGAAGGTCTCGCGGGCACCGGCGCCGGCCATGCGGATGACGTCGCCCTGGAAGACCTGGATGCGCTCGCGGTCGCCTTCCTTAATGCGGTAGTGAA
>URSP01000031.1:0-16937 GCA_900550515.1 uncultured Collinsella sp.
CATGCGAACCTCCAGTCCGGACCGCCCCGCGGTCCAACTTTCTGTCCGCACCCCCTTTTGCGGCTTTAGATGCATAAACAGTCCCTATTTCACCGCAACTTAGGGATGGCTAGTGGGTGGGGTGCCAGACGTGGAGGGCGCCGGCAAGGATGTCGACCTCGATGCGCGAGGCGACGATGGGCTCGCCGTCGGCTTGGATGGGGTAGTCGGGCTCCTCGAACGTGAGCTCGGCATGACGGCAACGACGCATGCGAACCGGCGGCAGCTTGGTATGGTGGCCGTCCTTGGCCGAAAGAAACATAGGAAGGGCAACCGCACGAGGGGCGGGGCCGCAGGCGTAGCAGACGTCGAGCATGCCGTCGCGGGGGTCGGCATCGGGACAGATGCGATAGCCCGAGCCATAGGTGGGTCCCAGCTGGATGGCCATGATAATCGCCCTCACGCGCTCGGCGGGCGCCTCGTCAAAGCTGACTGTCATGGGGTAGTTGCGATAGCGTAGGCCAAACTGCTCAAGTCCCGAGAAGGTGTAGAGTGGCGCGCCCGTCAAGCCGGTCTTTTTGCGCAGCTCGGTGGTGCCAAGGCCGATGGCGGCATCGATGCCGACCGAAAGCGTTTGGTCGTAGTACTCGACGATCGCCTCGTCGCTGCCGCTTGCGGGGTTCCATGAGCGAATCCGCCCGATGTCCTGACGCTGCAGCTCACAGGTGAGCAGTGCACCAAAATCCTTGCCGGAGAAATCATCGATACCGAGCGTTTGGGCAAAATCGTTGCCGGAGCCTACGGGCAGGACGGCAAGGGCGGGACGGACCGCCTCATCCTGCGTCATAAGCCCGTTGACGACCTCGTGGATCACGCCGTCGCCGCCAAGGGCGATAACGGTGCGATAGCCCGTTGCCTGGGCGGCTAGCTCCTCGGCGTGCCCCATGCGCTCGGTTAGCACCAAGTCAAACTGGGATGCGCGTGCAGTCATGTCCAAAAAGCGCTGCAGGCGCTCGGCAACTTCGCGCGCCGCACCCGACTGGGCGGCTGGGTTGGCGATGATGAGCGTGCGACCAAAATCAGTTGCGTGCATGGGGCGACTCCCGGCGTATGACGTGACGGTGCGGTCGCGCTCAGGTCGAATTGCCCCCGATTGTGGCTGCACGGCGAATACTTACGTCTACTCTATCAGGTCGTTGTGGCGCTCGATAGCATCCGCTACCGTACCGCCCTCATCCACAATAAGCGAACGGCGCTTGGGTGAGATGATGCGCTGGGCGGGGTACACGCCGCGGTGTCCGGCGGTTAGGTAGCTGATAAAGGCCACGATGACAAAGAACCCGGCGGCCGTGCCGTGGAACAGGTCGATGGCCATCATGCAGGTGGTGATGGGCACGTTAAGGCCGGCGCAGAACACGCCGAGCATGCCCAGCGCCGCCAGAAAGCTGGGGTCGATTCCGACGAGGCAACCTATCCAGCCGCCGAGCGCCGCACCGATACCAAACAGGGGCGTGACCTCGCCGCCTTGGAAGCCGGCGCCCAGGGTGAGCGCCGTCACCACGAGCTTGATGGCTGCGTCGGCAAGGGTCGTGTTACCGGAGAACCCGGCGCCCGAGAGCCAGGTGGCAAGGCCGGCATACTTCCAGGCGTCGAGCATCGCGTAGGCCGCGAGCACCACGAGTGCGCCTATGAGTGCGCGAACGAGGTAATTGGTGATAAAGCGACCGTACAGGCTCTTGACGGTTCGAACCGACCAGGCAAAGAGGCGCGCCGTCAAACCGAAGATAATGGCGCTGATAGCAACGATGACAACCGTCCGTGGTGTCATGTTGGGAACGCTGGCGATAACATTCGCCTCGTACTCGGTTCCCAAGGCAAGCGACGTAAAGTAGCCGGTAAACGAGGCGACCAGGCAGTAGATGCCCGCGGTGTAGTCGATCTTGCCGATAAAGCACATCTCCATGCCAAAGAAAGCTCCGGCAAGGGGCGAACCGAATACGGCGCCAAAGGCCGACGAGATGCCGGCGAGCATGAGGTCGTGGTGGTCATGCTTTTTGAGGTGGGCGAGGCTCGAGATGTTGCTGGCGATGGTGCCGCCAATCTGCACCGCGGCGCCCTCGCGGCCGGCCGATCCGCCCGTTAGGTGCGTGAGCGTGGAGCAGACGAAGGTGAGGACGGCCATGCGCATATGGATGAGGCGTGTGCCCAGAGCGGAGTCGATGACCAGGTTGTTACCGCGTTTGGCGGCAAGACCGTGGTTTTTGTACACCCATGCGGTGGCAACGCCCACAACGGGAAGCAGTGCGTAAATCCACGCATGGTGCTCGCGATAGTCGGTGGCGATATTCAGCGAGGCCAAAAACGCCCAAGCGGCAACGCCCATGGCGAGCGAGACGATGACGACGAGTACGAGCAACTTGGCGCTCGCGAGTAGGTTGCGGGCGTTGCGGCGCGTGTCGGCAGCCAAGAGATGCTCAGAGCGGGTGAGCTGTTGCCTGCCTGCCATGATGACGTCGTTAAGGGAGAAAAAGCCGCCGTCGTCGAGTGGCTGGGGATGATCCTGCGCTTCGTTTGCGCTTTCGGGTTTGTCGTTATGAGCCATACGTTCCTCTTTTAGGTTACAACACGAGCATTATAGAACGTGCCAAACGTGACAAACCGGCAGGTTGCTTTTCGGTTCTGTTTCGCGGCTTGCGGCCGACAGGTGTATTTGCGGGTAAAGGCCGAGTCGCGGTCGTGCGTCAGGGGATTATACTGAGACAAGCATAAAGAATCGGCGCCCCTGTTGTGCGCCGTGGCATTAAGAGGTGCATATGGCAGAGAAACTCATTCCGCTGGATGACGCACAGTCGATTGTCCTGTCGCACGTTGCTCCGACCGATCTCGTCGAGATTCCCGTGTGGCAGGCCGCCGGTCTTCCCTTGGCCGAGGACGCGGTGGCCGATATCGACATCTCGCCGTTTGCCAACAGCGCTATGGACGGATATGCCGTGAGCTCGGCGGACTTGGCGCAGGCATCTGGCGAGGCGCCGGTGACGCTCGACGTTATCGGACACGAGGCCGCGGGCCATGTGTTTGAGGGCGCAATCGGCGCGGGCGAGACAGTCCGCATCATGACGGGCGCGCCGGTACCCGAAGGTGCCGATGCCGTGGTGAAATACGAGATCGTCGACGTGCTCGATGGCGACGGCAACGAGGGCTCGCGTGTGAGGTTCTCGGCGCCGGCCAAGGTGGGGGAGAACGTTCGCTCTGCTGCCGAGGAGGCCCATGCCGGCGATGTTGTGATGCACGCCGGCGAGGTCGTGGCTCCGGCGGGCGCGGGTCTGCTGGCGAGCGCCGGATACGCGAACGTGAAGGTGCACGCTGCCCCGCGCGTGGGCATTATCTCGCTGGGCACGGAGCTGGTCGCACCGAGTAAGGTACCGGCGCGCGGTCAGATTCGCGATTCCAACTCCTCGGCGCTGATGGCCGAGGCACTCGATGCCGGCGCCGAGCCTGCGTTCTACGGCATTGCGCCCGATGATGAGCAGGCGATTGCCGAGCTGGTGCATCGTGCCGTGCAGGAGTGCGATTTTGTCATTACGAGCGGTGGCGCCTCGGCGGGCGACTACGATTTCGTGACGGCGCTCGTCCGGCGCGAGGGCGAGGTGCTGTTTGACCGCATCTCGATGCGTCCGGGCAAGGCCATCACGTTTGGCTTGCTCGGGGGTAAGCCCTACCTCGGGCTTTCGGGCAATCCCGCTGCTGCGTATGTGGGCTTTGAGATGCTCGCCCGTCCGGCGATCCGCAAGATGCGCGGCTTTGTCGAGGGTGTGCGTCCCGTGCAGCAGGCGATATTGACGCACTGCGTGAAGAAGCGCCAGGACCGACGCTTCTTCGATCGCGCCACGGTTTTGCGCGACCCCGAGACCGGTGAGCTGTTGGTGACCGAGGCCAAGACGCAGAATTCGGCGCTGCTCGGCACGATGCAGCGGGCCAACTGCCTGCTGCGTATTGACGAAGGGCCGTGCGTGCTCGAGGCGGGCGACGTCGTGGATGTCGTGCGTGTCGACCTGCCTGAGGGCACGGTGCTATAGGAGGAATGCTATGGAGTTGAAGATTTCGATCGTGACGTGCTCGGATACGCGTGATCTTGCCCAGGACGAGGCTGGAGCCTCACTCGAGGAGCTTATCGAGGCGCAGGGCTGGACGGTCTCCTCACACGTGGTCGTACGCGACGACGTCAGCGAGATCGGTGATGCCATTGTGGAAGCCGCCGATGAGTGCCACGCCAATGTCGTGCTCACCTGCGGCGGCACGGGTCTTTCGATGCGCGATGTAACGCCCGAAGCGACGCGTGCCGTCTGCGACCGCGATGTGCCGGGTATTGCAGAGGCAATCCGTGCGTACTCCATGACCAAGACGCGCCGCGCCATGCTCTCGCGCGCTATTTGCATGCAACGAGGTCATACACTTGTCGTAAACTTTCCCGGTTCCACGAAGGCCGCCCGCGAAAGCTGGGAGGCCATAGCGGACCAGCTGGAGCATGCGGCTCAGATGACAGCGGGCGGCGGACATACCAACTAAGTGGTTTACCTGGGGCGGGGCGACCTGAACGGCTGCTCCGCCTTTGTTTTCCGCCGAAGTGACGCCAAGGTGTATGGCAACTCGAAACTATATTCTCTGGCGAGAATAATTTCTCACTATCATTATTCGCGCAGAAGTATAATCTGGTTGCAGATTAAAGCCCGCGGTGGGGTACCCGGGCACAAGGTCCGAAAGGGTTGAATATGTTCGATATGGTTTCTCGCCGCGGATTCGTCTCGCTCTCTGCTGTCGTCACTGCCGGCCTTGGCCTTGCCGGGTGTTCCGGCAATAAGGCGCCTGAGCCGACTGGCTCCGGTGCCGGTTCTGCTAAGGCATCTTCCAAGAAAGCTGTCGAGCTGCAGGTCTTTGCCGCCAACTCGCTCGAGAAGGCCCTGCCCGAGGTCCAGGAGCTCTACACCGACCAGGCCGGCACCACCTTTGCCGACACGCAGTTTAAGGCCTCCGGCGACCTCGTCGAGCAGATGCGTGCCGGCGCCACGGTCGACGTGCTCATCACCGCTTCCAAGGGCACCATGGATAACGCTGAGACCGCCGAGCTCGTCGCCGCCGACACCCGTGAGGATATGTTCGTCAACGACCTCGTGATCATTCGCGCCGAGGGCTCCGACACCATGGTCGAGGCCATCGCCGACGTCGCGAATCTGGACGGCAAGATCGCCATCGGCGACGCCAAGACCGTTCCCGCCGGCAAGTACGCCAACCAGGCCCTGGCCTCCGTGGGCCTCTACACCGGCACCGAGGGCGACGACGGCGAGTATGCTCCCGAGATCGCCGACAAGGTCGCTCTGGCCGACAAAGTTGGTACCGCCGCCGCCTATGTGTCCACAGGCGACTGCGTGGCCGGTTTTGTCTACAGCTCCGATATCTTCCGCTACGACGGCATCGAGGAGGCCTTCGTGTGTCCTGAGGATTCGCACAAGCCCATCGTGTACCCGGGTGCTGTCGCCGATGGCTCCGAGCACGCCGGCGAGGCCAAGGCGTTTATCGACTTCTGCCTGTCTAACAAGAAGGCTCAGAAGATTTGGGCCAAGTACGGCTTTGAGCTTTCCGCGTAGTGCGGCTTGGCGCGATAATTCTATCGTTTTGTGTTTTACTCCGTCCTTGTATTCGCTTGGAGCTTTTCGTGCTTAATAGATTCCGCATGCTTGTCGCCTGTGCTTTGACCTTCGCGCTTTGCTGGGTGCCGGGATTTGCGTTTGCTGGGGACGCTGAGGACGGGGCCCAGGTTGCTGCGACCGCTCATGGGCTTTCCTATGGGATCGAGGGTTTTGAGCGATTGGCCAAGGGGACCGCTCGTGCCATGGAGGGCCAGCCTGAGGGCTACCGGTTTCCCGTTGACGAGGACGTGGACCTTGTAGTGGCGCCTGCTGCCGACCGCGTTGTTGTGTGGATATCGCCCAAAGCGGTCGAGAAGTATGGATTGGATCCGCAGGACAACGAGTGCGTATCGGGTCTCAAGACCCTCGTCTGTGAGCTCGACAGCGCAAACTGCATGGGAGGTGCGCAGCTAGGGGACGTGGATCTTCCTTGGTATGTCACGGCGGAAACAACGTTTGACGCCGGCGGGTATACCTATGGCTTTGACGAGCGCGGTGCGGATGGGGACCGCTATGTGGTGATTGCATCAGCCTCGGGTGATGCCAAGGGCGGCGCGCGTTGGCTTGATAGCGCTCAAATGGTAGAAGCGTCGTCTGTCGTGTTGCGGGATGAGCAGGGGCCCTTGACCTCTCTGGCCTCCTTTTTGGGCGACATCGACTATCGCCCGCTTTGGGTGTCCATTAAAACGAGCGGCCTTGCCCTGCTGATTGCCTTTGCGCTGGGCCTGTTCGCCGCGTGGAAGACTATGGGTACCTCGAGCCGCATCAAGGGCCTGCTCGATTCGGTCTTTACGATTCCTATGGTGCTGCCGCCCACGGTCTGCGGCTTTCTGCTGCTTATGCTATTTGGTCGATCGACCGGGGTCGGTCGGTGGCTCATCGCGCACGGCATCTCGATCGTCTTTACCTGGCCTGCGGCGGTGATATCTGCCGTCGTTGTGTCGTTTCCCCTGGTCTACCGCACGGCGCTCGGAGCCTTTGAGAGCCTCGACACGCAGATGCTCGATGCGGCGCGCACGCTGGGCTGGTCCGAGCGTCGCATCTTTACCAAGCTTATGATGCCGCTTGGCTGGCCCTCGATTGCCGCCGGCACGGTGCTCGCCTTTGCCCGCGCGATGGGCGAGTTTGGCTGCACCCTGTTCTTTGCGGGCAACTACGCCGGCATTACCCAGACCATCCCCATCGCCATCTACTTTGAGTGGATGGGCGGCAACACGTCGGTGGCCCTCTTTTGGGTCGTGGTCGTAATTGCGTTCAGCTTCCTGGTCATCCTATTCATCAACATGTACACGGCACATTCGCAAAAGTACCGCGAGCGTGGTCTTTCCCGTGCGGAGCGCAAGCAGGCCAAAGAGCTTGCCGGACAGGGCGATTCGCTCGATCCCGCCGGTGGCGATGCGCTGCGTATCGATCGCGAGGCGCTGGCCGAGCTCATGCGCGATGAGCCCGCTATGCAGGGGGGTCGATAGGCCATGTCACTCGTTCTGGACATAAAAAAGCGCTATCCGGGGTTTATGCTCGATATGCAGCTTGAGGCCGGCGAGGAGCGTGTGGCGCTGCTTGGTGCCTCGGGCTGCGGCAAGAGCTGCACGCTGCGCTGCATTGCCGGTGTTGAGACGCCCGACGAGGGCAAGATCGTCGTCAACGGCGTGACCTTTTTTGACTCGGCGGCGGGCATCAACCTGTCGCCCCAGGAGCGAAAATGCGCCCTGCTGTTCCAAAACTATCAGCTTTTCCCCAACATGACGGTGGCCGATAACGTATGCGCCGGTGTAAAGGATGCGGGCGACGCCGCCGCGCGCAAAAAGCTCGCCGAGCGCTACCTGGGTATCTTTGGACTGGCCGATTTTGCCGACCGCTATCCCGTGCGACTCTCGGGCGGTCAGCAGCAACGTGTGGCGCTTGCGCGCATGGTGGCGGCGCATCCGGGTATCTTTATGTTCGACGAGCCCATGAGCGCACTCGATTCCTATCTTAAGAGCGCCCTCGAGCAGAATATGCTCGACCTGTTCGATGTATGCAACCGCACCGTGCTCTACGTGAGCCACGACATCGACGAAGCGTGCCGCCTGTGCCAGCGCATCTGCGTGATGCACGACGGGCATGTTGAGGAGATCGGCTCAGTCGAGGACGTGGTCCGCCGTCCGCAGACGCTGGCGGCGCTGCGCCTGACGGGCTGCAAGAACACAAGCCGGGCGCGCAAGATCGGCGACGAAGAAGTTGAGGCCCTCGACTGGGGCATGAGCTTTAACGTGGGTCGCGCGGTTCCCGATAATGTGGCGTACCTGGGCATTCGCGCAAGCTACTTCCATGTTGACAATCGCGCGGGGCGGGGTCGCAACAGCTATGATTTGCACGTGGCCCGAGTGAGCGATTCGCGCTTTGAGCGCCTGGTGCTGTTGGACGTGCCGCGTACTGATGCGCCCACGCGTCTGCAGTGGAAGGTCAACAAAGTGGGCGTGCCTGTCGACGAGCTGCCGCAAGCAGGCGAGAACCTGCGCATGCACTTCGATGCGAGTAGGATTCACCTGGTTTGTCGATAGCGCCGGGTAATGCCGTCGGGGATATAAGCCTCGGCGGCTTTGTCTTGCCGTTCGCCGAATGAAGGATGACAAACTCTTATCAATCAAGATAATTATTTATTAAACGACGGTACACGAGGTTGTCGTACGAATGTCAACGGTGTTCGCATGGTCGACGACCGTTGATATAGTTGACTTTATCTTGTAAAGGAGGGTGCGCACATGCCGCAGACGACATACATTCGCCGCGTTGCCGCGCGCGCCCTGTATATGGCTCGGAGCCGCATATGAGCAGGTATGTTCACGGCTCCGGGAGAGACGACGCACAACTAAATAACCGTCCTCAAGGCAGGTTCCCTAAAATTCCGGGTTTGAGCACGGCCGGACAATCGCCGTCCGTCGTGCATCGATACCGCCGTTATCCGTTTTTGGTTCGAGAGGGGAACCGTCATGGCTGAAGAATTTGATTTCCATCCGATGTGGGAGAGCCTCGGCATGAATCTTGCCGACCACGACATGCTGCTGGGCGCCGTGGGCCAGATGTACGGCGATATGTTCCTGACGCAGAACAATCGCCCCAAGTCCACGTCCTACCTGGACTTTGTGGCCACCAACATCCATAGCGGCCGTATTAAGGAGATGCTCGACAAGAAGGAGGCCGGCGAGGCCACCAAGATCGTCGGTTCGTTCTGTGTGTACGTGCCCGAGGAGATCGTGCTCGCCTGCGACGGTATCCCTGTGGGCCTGTGTTCGGGTGCCGACTGGGCAACCGATAAGGTCGAGGAGCACCTGCCGCGCAACACCTGTCCGCTTATCAAGAGCTTTGCCGGCTTTAAGCTGGGCGAGGTCTGCCCCTACATTGAGTCGAGCGACCTGGTGGTGGGCGAGAACACCTGCGATGGCAAGAAGAAGGCCTACGAGTTCTTTGCCACGCAAAAGAATATGTACGTCATGGATATTCCCAACGTGCACGACGAGTCGACGCTCGTGACCTGGAAGGCCGAGGTCAAGAAGCTCGCCGCCAAGATTGAGGAAGAATGCGGCGTCACGATTACGCCTGAGCGTCTGAAGGCCGCCATCCACGCCGTCAATGAGAAGCGTCGCGCCCTGCAGCGCCTTGCTGCCACGCGCGCTGCCGACCCTGCACCCATCAGCGGTCTGGACAGCCTGCTGACCGTTCAGGCCGCCTTTATGGACGACACGCCGCGTCTGACCGGAGCCATTAACGATATGGCGGCTGAGTGCGAGCAGCGTGTCGAGGCCGGCGAAGGCGTGGCGCCCAAGGGGACCAAACGTATCCTGTACACCGGCACGCCCATGGCTGTGCCCAACTGGAAGCTGTTCAATCTCATCGAGAAGGCCGGCGGTGTCGTGGTGGGCGAGGAGTCCTGCACGGGCTCGCGCTACTACAAGGACCTGGTCGACGAGTCCGGCGAGACGGTCGACGAGATGCTCGACGCCATCGCCGAGCGCTACTTTAAGATCAACTGCGCCGTCTTTACGCCCAACGGCCAGCGTATGAAGGACATTGTCCAGATGGCCAAGGACCTGCATGCCGACGGCATCGTCGACGTGGCGCTGCAGTTCTGCACGCTCTACGAGATGGAGTCGTTTGCCGTGGAGAAGGCCGCCGAGGAGGCCGGCATTCCGTTTATGCACATCACGACCGACTACGCCGGCGAGGATGCCGGTCAGCTCCAGACCCGCATCGAAGCCTTCCTCGAGACGATTTAGCCGCACCTGCGCTAAGCCGTGCCGCCGGGTGTTCCTATCCACGCGATAGGGATTTCTCCGTTGCCATGTCGGCCGGTGTCCGGATGCACCGCAGGGCGCCGATCGGCTTCGCATAACTGCCGGGGCGGGGGGATTTCCGCCGTCCCGGCAGATTCTATCTGTTTATTCAGACACGAAAGGAACTCAATGAACAACGATCTTTTCAAGGCGGGCGTTTCCCGTCGCGGTTTTCTGACCGGCTCCGCCGCCCTGTGCGTCATGGCGGGCCTCGGCCTCACCGGCTGCGGCGGTTCGGGCGCCGAGAGCGGTAGCGCCGCTGCCTCCGGCCAGGATGTGGGGTATCGCGACGAGCTGCAGATCGCGTTGCCGGCGAGCCCGGACGGTCTCGATCCGCACACCACGTCGTCGCTTGTGACCATGGACATCATCTGCAACGTCGTCGAGCCGCTTTTTGGCCTCGATAGCGACTACGAGCCCCAGCCCGTGCTGGCCAAGGGCTATGAGGTCTCCGACGACGGCCTGACCTACACCATCAAGCTGCGCGAGGGCGTCACCTTCCACAACGGCAAGGAGTTTGGCTCCGAGGACGTCGTGGCCTCGATGAACCGCTGGCTCACCGTCAACGACCGCGCCGCGAGCCTGCTGCCCGGCGCCACCTTCGCCGCCTCGGGCGACCACGAGGTCACCTGCACGCTGACCGAGCCCGCCATCGACTTTCTGATCATCCTGGGCAACCACTCCCAGTATCCGGGCATCTTCCCCTCCGAGGTCATCGAGGCCGCGGGCGATACCGGCGTGACCGAGTACGTGGGTACCGGTGCCTACAAGTTTGTGGAGTGGAAGCAGGACCAGTACGTCCATCTCACCCGCTACGAGGACTATGTCGCCGCCCACGGCAAGGCTTCGGGCTACACCGGCAAGGTCTCCGCGCCCACCAAGGACATCTACTATCAGTTCGTGACCGAGGCCTCCACGCGCGTGAGCGGGTTTGAGACCGGCGAGTACGATATCGCTGGCGAGATCCCCACCGAGAACTACCACGACTTCGACGGCAACGACGACATCAAGCTCTACACCCATAACGCCGGCGTTCTGACCGCCTTCCTCAACATGAACGAGGGCATCTTCGCCGACGAGGAGATCCGCAAGTGCGCCCTCATGGCTATCGACTGCGAGGCGGCCGCTCTTGCCGCCTATGGCGAGAAGGAGCTCTTCAACATCGATCCCAACCTTGGCAACCCCGAGAACACTCAGTGGGCGACCGACGCGGGCAAGAAGTACTTCAACCAGGCCGACGCCAAGGCCGCCAAGAAGGCCCTGGCCAAGACCTCCTATGCCGGTGAGACGGTCAAGCTGCTGACCACCCCCGACTACAAGGAGATGTACAACGCCACCGTCGCGCTGCAGGAGCAGCTCGAGAAGGCCGGCTTCACCGCCGAGGTCGACAGCTACGAGTTCGCGACCTTTATGGACATCCGCTCCAGCAAGCCCGAGCAGTGGGACCTCTTTGTGGCCTCCACCAACTACAAGCCCATCCCGGCCCAGTCCCTCTCGGTCTCCAAGGCCTTCTATGGCCTGTCCGACGAGAAGGCGCTCAAGCTCGTGGCCGAGACCCGCACCGCCAAGGACACCGACGCCGCGGCCAAGAAGTGGGCCGAGGCTCAGGAGCGCCTCTATGAGATCGCCGTCATCGAGCCGCTTTGCCACTACGCTTCCATCACGGGCACCCAGGCAGACGTCGAGGACGTCGAGGTGCTCGACGGCGCCATCATCTGGAATGCCAAGCGTCCGGAGTAATGCAATAGCTGGCGTGGCGGCTGGAGGGGTCTGGTCCCCTGTGGCCGCCACGCCCTGTCCACGTTCAGAGGGGAAATAGACGCCTCGCATGTTGAAGTACACGCTCAAACGTATAGGCGCGATGGTTCCGGTGATGCTCATCATCTCGGTCGTCGTGTTTTTGATTATCTATCTCACACCGGGTGACCCGGCCTCTTCGATGCTCGGCATGGAGGCTTCGGCCGACCAGATCGAGCGCGTCAACGATAGCCTGGGACTCAACGAGCCGCTGCCGCAGCGCTACGTTGAGTGGATGGGCGGCGTGCTTACCGGCGACCTGGGCGATTCGTATTTTATGCGCCAGCCCGTCACGCAGGCGATCGCCGAGCACTTTGGCCCCACGCTATCGCTCGCGCTTCTGGCACAGCTCATCGCGCTGCTGATTGCACTGCCCTGTGGCGTCGTCGCTGCCCTCAAACATGGGTCGCGCACCGACGCGGTCTTGCGTGTCGTTGCTCTTTTGGGCGTGGCGATACCCGGCTTTTTGATGGCGCTCATGCTTATGTGGCTGTTTGCCGTCACGTTGCGCGTGTTCCCGGTGGCCGGCTATGCGCCGCTATCGAAGGGCTGGTTCAGCCATTTACGCTATCTTGCGTTGCCGGCCATATCGCTTGGATGCGTGCAGGCGGCCCTGCTCATGCGCATGACCCGTTCGAGCGTTATCGAGGCCATGCAGCTTGACTGCGTCAAGACGGCGCGTGCCAAGGGCGTCTCCGAGGTTCGCGTGGTGCTGGCCCATGCCCTGCGCAACGCAGCGCTGCCGATTCTCACCTCGGTCGGCTATTCTTTTGGCGCCCTGATTACGGGCGCCGTGGTGACTGAGGCCATTTTTAACATCCCCGGTTTGGGCCAGCTGGTCACGAGCTCTATCGAGCGTCGCGACTATCCGGTGATTCAGGGCGTGCTGCTGGTCATCGCCTTGTTGAATTCGGTGATCAATCTGGCCGTCGACCTTGCCTACGGCGCTTTTGACCCGCGCGCTCGCAAATGGGGCGATGCATGATGGCAAACTTTAAGAAGGCTCTTGCCAACAAGGGGTTTGTGGTCGGCGGCTGCATTTTCCTGGCGATTGCGCTGATCGCGCTCGTCGGTCCGCTGGTGTGGACGGTTGATCCCAATGCGCAGGAGATGGCGTTGCGACTTTCGGCACCTTCGCCCGCGCATCCCTTTGGCTGCGATGACTTTGGCCGCGACCTGCTTGCCCGCGTCATCGCGGGCGCGCGCGTGTCGCTTGGCGTCGGCATTGCCGTCACGCTCGCGACGAGTGCGCTCGGCTTGGTGATCGGCGCCTATGCGTGCTACAACGAGAGGCTCGATCATATCCTCATGCGCATCTGCGACGGCCTTATGTCCATTCCGGGCGTGCTTTTGGCTATCGCACTCATGGCCATGATGGGGGCGAGCGTGTGGAACGTCATCATCGCGCTCTCCATCGTCTATACGCCCAGTATGGCGCGAATCGTGCGCTCGCGTGCGATGGTGGTCAAGGAGGAGCCCTTTGTGGAGGCCCTGCGCGTGCAGGGCGCCTCGACCGCGCGCATCGTGTGGCTGCATATCGTGCCCAACGTTATGGCACCCTTCCTGGTGCAGGCGACCTTCGTCTTTGCCGAGGCCGTGCTCTCGGAGGCCGCCCTCTCGTTTCTGGGCCTGGGTATCAAGGCACCCGACGCCAGCTGGGGAAACATCCTGCAGGCGGGCAAGAACGTGATGCGCAAAGCCTGGTGGATGATCTTCTTCCCGGCTATCGCCATCATCGCGAGCGTGCTTTCGCTGAACCTTGCCGGTGACGGCCTGCGCGACGCCCTCGACCCCAAGACCAAGGAGGACTAGCCCATGGCTCAGTATCTTTTGGACGTGCGCGACCTGTGCATCTCGTTTGTGGGCCGCGATGGCAACGCGCTGGAAGCCGTCAACAAACTCAACCTACATATCGATGCCGGCGAGATCGTTGGTGTTGTCGGCGAGTCCGGCTGCGGTAAGTCGGTGTTTGCCCAGAGTGTCATGCGCCTATTGGAGCATGAACAGAAGATGGCCTATGAGGGCCAGATTCTCTTTGACGGGGAGGACCTGCTCGCACGCCCGCTCAAGCGTATGCGCGAGGTGCGCGGCTGCGATATCGCCATGATTTTCCAGGACCCTTTGAGCTCGCTTAACCCCGTCATGACGGTCGGGGCACAGGTCGTCGAGGCCGTGCGGGCCCACCGTAAGGTGAGCCGACGCGAAGCCCGCAACGAGGCTCTATCGCTGTTGGAGCGTGTGGGAATTCGAGATGCCGCGGCTCGCTTCGACATGTATCCGGGCGATTTTAGCGGCGGTATGCGCCAGCGCGTGATGATCGCCATGGCGCTTGCCGGGCACCCGCGCCTGCTTATCGCCGACGAGCCCACCACGGCACTCGACACGACGACTCAAAAACAGATTTTGGATCTCCTGCGCGACCTTAACAGTTCCGAGGGCATGGCGGTGCTTTTTATCAGCCATGATTTGGGCGTCGTCACGAGCATCTGCTCGCGCGTGCACGTCATGTATCTGGGCCAAATCGTAGAAGAGATTGATGCCTGCGGCCTTATGGAGCGCCCGAGCCACCCATATGCCCAGGGGCTCATCGCGAGCATTCCGCCGCTCGAAGGCGAGCGAGTTGACACGTTGGCGGATATTCCGGGCACAGTGCCGCCGCTTACGGCAATACCCTGTGGATGCCGCTTTGCGCCTCGTTGCGCCCGGGCGGACGAGCGCTGCCGCGCGCAGGAGCCTCCGCTGTTTGCCGTGAATGCGTGTGACCGCTCTAAATGCTGGCTTGTCGAGAAAGGGGAGTGCCATGGCTGTTGATAGCGAAGCCCTGCTTAGGGTCTCACATCTGACTAAAGCCTATCCCATGCCGGGCTCAGGTTTTAAGCGTCAGGCCTTTACCGCCGTGGACGATCTGTCGTTTGAGATCGCGCCGGGCGAGGTCTATGGCCTGGTTGGCGAATCCGGATCGGGCAAGTCGACGACTGGACGCCTGATCTGTGGTCTCGAGCGTGCGGATTCCGGCTCGATTGTCTATCGCGGGCACGACCTCGCCACGATGTCGGAGCGCGAACGCAAGCCGTTTCGCCGCGAGATCCAGCTGGTATTTCAGGATAGCTCTACGGCTTTTGACCCGCGCAACCGTGTCGGCCGCATTTTGGAGGAGCCGCTGATTATCGCCGGCGTGCGCGATGCGGATGAGCGCCATGGGCGCGTGCTCTCGGCCCTGGCCTCGGTCGGTCTTCTGGCAGAGCATTATGACCGCTATCCGCATGACCTTTCGGGTGGACAGCGTCAGCGACTCAATCTGGCACGGGCGCTTATTTGCGAGCCGCGCCTTGTGGTATGCGACGAGCCGGTCTCGGCGCTTGACGTGTCCGTTCAGGCTCAAGTGCTCAACTTGCTTCGCGACCTGCAGCGCACGACGGGTGTGGCGCTGCTGTTTATCACGCATGATATGCGTGTGGTTCGGCATATGTCCGACCGGATTGGCGTGCTCTACCACGGTCGTCTTGTCGAGGAAGGCGCGGCCGAGGACGTGATTGCGCACCCGAGCGATCCGTATACGCAGGAGCTTATCGACGCCATTCCCTAGAGGATGCTTCCTTTTGGGTATGGCGTGGTTTCGTTGTTTAATTGTCGGTATATCGGTGCAAGAGAGGGGAACTACTATGTCCGATATCGAAGAGCAACCGCTGCCGCGCACGTTTGAGGAGTTCAACGAGCAGCGCAAGGCATCGTTTATCCGCGTCAAGGATTACAAGCAGGCGGGTAATCGCCTGGTCGGCTTTTTGTGCAGCTATACGCCGCTCGAGATCATCGATGCCGCGGGCGCTGCAAGTGTGGCCTTGTGCGGCACGTCCGATGAGGTGATTCCCGAGGCCGAGAAGGTGCTGCCGGCAAACCTCTGCCCGCTCATCAAGTCGACTTACGGCTTTGCCTACTCGCAAAAGTGCCCGTTTACGTACTTTAGCGACATGATCATCGGCGAGACCACCTGCGACGGCAAAAAGAAGATGTACGAGCTGTTCAACGAGCTCAAGCGCACGCACATTCTGCATCTTCCGCAGGGCCGCGATCGCGCCTACGAGCGCGAGGGCTGGTACGAGGAGTGCCGCCTGCTCAAGGAGGAGCTCGAGAACTTCTACGGTATTACGATCACCGATGACGATCTGCGCGCTGCCGTCCGTCGTCGCAATCGCCTGCGTGCTGCCCAGCTCGAGATGTTTGCGCTGCAGGCCAACCAGCCGGCGGCCATGAACGGCGTCGACCTGATGAGCACCATGTTTGCCGGTACGTTTAGCTTTGATATCGAGGCCTATACGCGGCAGCTGGAGCAAAAGGTCGTCAAGCTGCGCGAGGCCTACGAGGCCGGAGAACGCCCGGTTGCGGCGGATGCCAAGCGCATTCTGATCACCGGTTGCCCGGTGGGCGGCGTGATCAACAAGATCGGTCGCACCATCGAGTCCAACGGCGGCGTGGTCGTGTGCATGGATGACTGCTCGGGCGAGCGTACGGCCGCCATGATGATCGACCCGGAGGCTCCCGACATCCTGCGCGCCATCGCCGACCGCTACCTGGACATTAACTGCTCGGTCATGACGCCCAACGACGGTCGTATGGAAAACACGCTGGCCATGTGCGAGAAGTATCACGTCGATGGCGTAGTGGAGAGCGTGCTTCAGGCCTGCCACACCTTTAACGTGGAGAGTGCCCGTATGCAGGAGGCCGTCGAGGGTGCGGGTATTCCGTACATGAAGATCGAGACCGATTACAGCAACGGCGACATGGGTCAGATCGAGACGCGCATCGCCGCCTTTATCGAAACCCTCTAGCTTTCTCAGGCACCGGATCTTGTCCCTCAAACTGTCGCTTGCGTACCCAAAGTACGCTGCGCTCCTCTTTCGGGGCAATCTCCGGCACCTGAGAAACCTAGAGCTAAGGCGCCTGAACGCGCCGCTGTCTTTGATGTTTAGATTGGGAGAGAGCCATGATAGGGATCGGGATCGATATCGGGTCTACGGCGGCTAAGGCCGCTGTGGTCGACGGGGAGGGTTCGGTGGCGTGGACGTGCGTGCAGCCAACCGGGTTCTCCTCGGTCGATGCGGCCGAGCGTCTGCGCGGCGAGCTTGCCGCGGCTGGCTATGACGTGGCTGTCGACGACGTGCGCGTG
>URSP01000032.1:0-16840 GCA_900550515.1 uncultured Collinsella sp.
ATCGTGCGACTGAGCTTTTGGGGCAGATCGCCGAGGCGGGCGTGACGATTGAGCTTGTCGACGGCGACCGTCCGCATTTGAATCGTTTGGGTGCGAGCTTGGCCGATTATTCGACGGCAGGCAGCCTTATGGCCGAGCAGGCGGCAAACCTGGTCCATGCTTCTGGGGCCGACGCCCGCGTGCTCCTTTTGACAGGCGACCCATATACCGATTCGCACTATCTAACCGCCCGCGCCTTCCACAATTACCTGCGCGAACGTGATATTCCATGGCAGGTTGAGGATCTTGCAGGTGCCCATGCGCAAGTCAAACAACTCGAGCATGAGCTCGAAAAGCGCTTGAGTGCGCCGGACGCCCCCGAACTTATCTGTAGCGTTTTTGCCGTTGGTTCCGAAGTGGTTGCCGACGCGCTCGTCTCGACCGGCAAGGCCGGTCAGGTCATGGTGATCGGCAACGACCTGTTTCCCGAAAGTGCTCTGGCCTTGCGCCGCGGTATCTTTACCAATATTGTCTATAAGGACCCGACGAGCCTGGCGTATCGCGGCGCTAAGACGCTGGGCGATTATCTGCTGTGGGGAAGGACCCCGACGGTGCCCGTCCAGAAGGGCGCCGTCGAGATGGTATTTGCCAGCAATGTCGATCGCTACTGCGAACTTGCGGGTATTTAGCCGATTGAGCAGGTACCCCCTCTTGCGACGTGCATTTTTGGGAGTATTCAGCATCGGCATGCCCTGAATGAGGTGCAGAACGACTGTTTTAAGTGCCCCCGATGGCGTAATTTGCCATCGGGGGCACTTTTTATGCCGATCGGGCGCTATCTGCGTTCCAAATAGGACGCTGAGGATGGCGCACGGCGCGCTCCAATGCTGAATACTCCCAAAAATGTACGTCGGGACATGACCCACCTGAGCAAAAGCGCTCAAGTTCGGTGTTCGGGGACGCCGACCAGTCCGCAATACATGCAAGTCACATCTCCAGCAACCGTTGAACGGGCAAAATCTACCGTTCACCCCGTGGTGGTTAGGTGAACGTTCACCTTTTGAGGTGCAATGGATTAGTATAGTGAACGTTCACCTAAAGGATAACGAGCGCGCCGTGCGCCCGCCTTGCCAGCAAAGGGGCTGTTTGATGAAAAACTTTATGGACGATCAGGATTTCCTGCTGAGCACCAAGACCGGCGAGGAGCTGTTCCACGACTTTGCCGAGGGCATGCCCATCGTTGACTACCATTGCCACATTTCTCCCAAGGAGATCTGGGAGGACAAGCGTTTCGAGAACATCACCGAGGTTTGGCTGGGCGGCGACCACTACAAGTGGCGCCTGATGCGCGCCAACGGCGTCGACGAGCGTTTTATCACTGGCGACGCCCCTGCTCGCGAGAAGTTCCAAAAATGGGCCGAGACCCTGGGTCGCTGCGTTGGCAACCCCGTCTTTGAGTGGAGTCACCTGGAGCTTAAGCGCTACTTTGGCTACGAGGGCGTCCTCAACGGCAAGACCGCCCAGGAGGTCTGGGACCTTGCCAACGCTAAGCTCGCCGAGGCCAGCTTTACCTGCCGCAACCTGATCAAGCAGTCCAACGTCCGCATGATCTGCACTACCGACGACCCCGCCGACAGCTTTGAGTGGCACAAGAAGATTGCCGCCGACGACAGCTTTGACGTTCAGGTCGTTCCCGCCATGCGCCCCGATGCCGCTCTGCGCATCGAGCGCGGCCAGGAGTTTGCCGACTACTGCAAGCACCTCTCCGAGGTTGCCGGCGTTGAGGTAAGCGACTTCGAGGGCATGAAGGCCGCCATCTCCAAGCGCTACGACGTTGCTCACGAGCTGGGATGTCGCGCATCCGACCATGCACTCGACTACGTTATGTACGCCCCGGCTACCGCCGACGAGATCGAGGCCATCTTTGCCAAGGGTCTGGCTGCTGAGCCGCTTACCGAGGAAGAGATCCTCAAGTACAAGACTGCCTTTATGCAGTTCGTTGCCGGCGAGTATGTCCGTCTGGGCTGGGCCATGCAGCTGCACTTTGGCTGCAAGCGCGACAACAACCGCGCCATGTTTGCCAAGCTCGGCCCCGATACCGGCTACGATTGCATCTCCAACTACACGCCGTCCGACCAGCTTGCCGATTTCCTCAACTCCATTCAGGAGACCTGCGGCTTGCCCAAGACCATCCTGTACAGCCTGAACCCCATCGATAACACCATGATCGATACCGTCATGGGTTGCTTCCAGGAGGCTCCGACTGCCGGTAAGATCCAGAACGGCTCCGCCTGGTGGTTCAACGACAACGAGGTCGGCATGCGCGAGCAGCTTACGGCTCTGGCTAACGAGGGCGTGTTGGGCAACTTTGTGGGCATGCTTACCGATTCCCGCTCCTTCCTGTCCTATCCGCGCCACGAGTACTTCCGTCGCGTGCTGTGCAGCGTGATCGGCGAGTGGGTCGAGCAGGGCAAGTACCCGGCCGACATGGAGCTGCTGGGCAGTATCGTGCGCGACATCAGCTACAACAATGCGGTCCGCTACTTTGGCTTTGATCTGGATACCGTCGAGGCATAAGCCTGCATCGAATCACATTGAACACGGGAGCGCCGTTGCCACACACGGCGCCCCCGTTTTGCCTGCACGCTAACAGCTATCTAAGGAGAGACACAGATGGAGAACATCAGCTACGATGCGCTCGAGGAGATCGGTTACAAGGGCTATCTGCTGCCCAAGGACGCTCCCGAGAAGGTTCTACAGTTTGGCGAGGGCAATTTCCTGCGCGCCTTCGTCGACCGTTTCTTTGACATGGGCAACGAGGCCACCGGCTGGAACGGCAAGGTTGTCATGGTGCAGCCCATCAGCGGCGCCTTTGGCTTTGCCGATGGCATCAATGCTCAGGACGACCTGTACACCGTGTTGGTGCGCGGCAAGGAGAACGGCAACACGGTTGACGAGTCCCGCGTGATCAGCGCCTGCAGCCGCTGCATCAACCCGTACCGCGAGGACGACTACCGCGCCATGATGGAGGTCGCCGTCTCCGACGATTTGGAGATTATCGTCTCCAACACCACCGAGGCCGGTATCGCCTATGACCCGTCCTGCAAGGCCGACGACATGCCACCTGCGAGCTTCCCCGCCAAGCTTGCCCAGGTGCTCCACACCCGCTGGGCCGCCGGCAAGCCGGGCGTCATCGTCCTCGCCTGCGAGCTCATCGATCACAACGGCGAGGAGTTGCTGCGCATCATGAACCAGTATGTGAGCGACTGGGGCTGGGAGGACGAGTTTGCGCAGTGGATGGCTAACGACTGCACCGTCTGCACCACGCTCGTCGACACCATCGTCCCCGGCCGCATCCGCGACGCATCCGAGGCCGCCGCGGTGGCTGAGCGTCTGGGCTACGAGGATCCCTTCCTGGCCGTGCGCGAGCCCTTCCAGATGTGGGGCATCCAGGGCGACGAGTCGCTTGCCGAGAAGCTTCCCTTTGTGAAGGCTGGTCTTCCGGGTGTCTTTGTGACTCCCGACGTCACCCCGTACAAAAAGCGCAAGGTCCGCATCCTCAACGGTGCCCACACCGCCTTCGTTCCGGGTTCCTGGGTTGCCGGCTTTGATATCGTGCGCGACTGCATGCATGACGAGACCATTCGCGGCTTCATGAACACCATGCTCTACGACGAGGTCATTCCGACGCTTGCCGCCGACTTGGATGTCGAGGACTGCAAGGCCTTTGCCGCCGCCGTCGAAAACCGCTTCGACAACCCGTTTATTGATCATGCGCTGCTCTCCATCTGCCTCAACTCCACGGCTAAGTGGCGCGCTCGCGACCTGCCCACGCTCAAGGACTACGTTGCCGAGACCGGCAACCTGCCCAAGTGCCTGGCGACGAGCCTCGCTACGCTCATCTCCTTCTACACGCAGGAGCTCGTGTCCCGCGAGGGCGACGGCCTGCACCTGCGTCGCTCCGACGGCACCGAGTACACCGCTCAGGACGACGCCTTCGTGCTCGACTTCTACGCCGCCCATGCCGGCGCCGACGATGCCCAGCTGGTGCACGACGTGCTCACCAACGAGCAGATGTGGGGCGAGGACCTTACGCAGATCGCAGGTCTTGAGGAGTTTGTCGTCAGCGCGCTCGCTGTCGTGCGTGCCGAGGGCGCCAAGCAGGCCTTCGCCAACGCTCAGGCGTAAATTTCCGGCGCAGACGCGGGCGCGGGACGGCGTGCCCGCGTCTCGACTTCTGCTCAACCTGTAGGGTTAGGACCATTTGTAATGAATACTATCCAGATCAATCCGGCCGATAACGTGATCGTTGCGCTGTCGCCGCTTGCCAAGGGCACTGCCGTCGCGGTTCCCGGGGTGGGCGAGGTCGTGGCCGTGGAGGATATTCCGCAGGGCCATAAGATGGCGGTGCGCGCGATTGCCGCAGGGGAGGACGTCATCAAGTACGGCCTTCCTATCGGCCATGTGACGGGCGATGTCCAGCCCGGTCAGTGGCTCCACACGCACAATGTGAAGACCAACCTTTCGGGCGAGGTCGAGTACGCCTACAACCCCACGCATCCGGTTGTGGATCCCGTTGAGCCTGAGACCTTTATGGGGTTCCGCCGCGCCGACGGTCGTGCCGCGACGCGTAATGAGCTGTGGATCATCCCCACGGTCGGCTGTGTCAACGAAGTCGCCCGTGCCATGTGCGAGCAGGCCCAGGATCTGGTCGATGGCTCGCTGGAGGGCGTCTACTACTTCCCGCATCCGTTTGGTTGCTCGCAGACCGGCGCCGACCATGCCCAGACCCGTCGTCTGCTGGTGGCGCTCTCGCGTCACCCTAATGCGGCCGGCGTGCTGTTCCTGTCGCTCGGTTGCGAGAACTGCACACACCAGCAGGTGCTCGACGAGCTCGGTGACTTCGATCACGAGCGCGTTCGCTTTCTCACCTGCCAGGATGTAGCCGACGAGCAAATCGAGGGCCACAAGATTCTGGCCGAGCTGGCAGACCTGGCAAAGCAGTCCAAGCGCGAGCCCATT
Source organism: uncultured Collinsella sp. (assembly GCA_900550515.1). Classification (GTDB taxonomy): domain Bacteria; phylum Actinomycetota; class Coriobacteriia; order Coriobacteriales; family Coriobacteriaceae; genus Collinsella. Next base: position 5,002 of record URSP01000032.1, read on the forward strand.
CCGGCCTCCGAGCTGGTCATTGGTCTTAAGTGTGGCGGCTCCGACGGTCTTTCGGGCATTACCGCCAACCCCACGATCGGTCGCGTGAGCGATATGGTCGTCGCCCGTGGCGGCACGTCGGTGCTTACCGAGGTGCCCGAGATGTTTGGCGCGGAGAGCATCCTGCTCGACCGTTGCGAGAACGAGCAGGTCTTTAACGCTGCCTCCGACATGCTCAATGGATTTAAGGACTACTTTATTAGCCACGGCGAGGTCGTCTACGAGAACCCGAGCCCCGGCAACAAGGACGGCGGTATTACCACGCTCGAGGACAAGAGCTGCGGCTGCGTGCAAAAGGGCGGATCTGCCCCCATCGTCGACGTGCTGCCGTATGCCGGCCAGGCAAATAAACACGGCCTGAACATGCTGTGCGGTCCGGGCAACGACATGGTATCCACCACGGCGTTGACGGCTGCCGGCTGCCACGTGATTCTGTTCTCGACCGGCCGCGGCACACCGTTTGGCGCGCCGGCGCCTACCCTCAAGGTGTTCACCAATCAGCGTCTGTGCGACCACAAGGCCAACTGGATGGACTTTAACGCCGGCGTGATTGCCACGGGTGAGCGCACGCTCGACGAGGCTGCTCACGATCTATACCAGCTGGTGCTGGAGACGGCGAGCGGTAAACTCACGAGTGCCGAGCGCCGTGGCTGTCACGAGATCAGCATCTGGAAGGACGGCGTCTGCCTGTAGTGGCAAATGCACCCAAGCGTAGCGCTATGTCGTCGGCCCCGTCGGGAGTGTTCCCGGCGGGGTTTCGTTTTGTGGTTAAGTGAATATGTTGGAGAATATGATAAACGTTCACCTATCTCATGGCTGTCCAGCATGGCACCCTTACCAGCAGAAAATAGGTGTGATGATCTCAATTGTGTCCGTTCAGCGGTAAAAATCGACCGTTCAAGGATATTATTCAAGTGAACGTTCACCTGTCGTAAGCAATCGCGCATAATCTAACTAAACGTTCACCCTGAACGCTGGGCAGACAGATGTCAGTGTGGACTCCAATGTCTTGCTGCAAGACAATCGAGAAAAGAGAGGGAGCTCGATGACTAATAAGATCGGAAAAAAGCGTAAGATCACATTCTGGACGCGCTTGGGCTTTGGTATGGGCGGTATGCTCAATTCCGGTGCCCTGACCTTTACGCACAGCTACATGGTGCTGTTCCTGTCCACGGAGTGTGGCCTGTCCGCAGGCGAGGCTGCACTGATCAGCTCGTTTGCCATCTATGTCAACGCCATTCTTTGTCCGCTGATGGGCTTTGTGGCCGATAACTTCTATGCCACCAAGATTGGCCGCATCTTTGGTCGTCGTCGTTTCTGGATCTTGCTGGCCATCCCGATGATGATCGCCGAGCCGCTCATCTTCGTGGCTACGCCGTTTGGCTTCCCGTACTACTTTGTGCTGTACCTGATCTACAACGTCGCGTATACGTTCTGCACCGCCAACCTGTCGCCGCTTACCATCGAGATGACCGACGACTTTAAGGAGCGTACGTACCTCACCGGCTACAAGCATCTCTTTGGTAACGCCGCCGGCTTCCTGATGGCTGCACTTGTGGGCTTCGGCTTTGGCACCTTCGGCGAGACCAACCCGTTCAGCTACTTCATCATCGCTACGATCAACGCTTCGGTCATGGCAATCTCGCTGCTTTGTGTGTACCTGTCCACGTGGGAGCACACCCCCGAGGAGGTCGCTCAGGAGAAGATCGAGAGCGTCGGCGAGGGTATCAAGAAGTTCTTCATCGACGTAATCTCCACCTTCCGCAACAAGTCCTTCCGCAAGGTCCTGTACGCACAGGTCTCCACGAAGCTCGCTGCTGCCTGCTGGTCTGCCTGCCTGTCCTTCTTCATCGTCTACTGCCTGCAGATTCCTAAGTCCTATGAGTCCGTGATGGAGATGCCCGGCAAGGTCGTCGCTATCGTCTGCACCGCCATCTGGGTCGCTCTCATGGCCAAGAAGGGCTTCCACAAGTCTTGGTACCTCGCAAATGTCGGTTGTGCTGCGTGCATCATTGCCTACAACTACTTCGCCTTTGGTCAGATCAACGGCACCTCCACGGTCGCCATCGCCATGATCGCCTACCCCATCATCTTCGCCATCTGGAAGTTCTTCTACGTCGGCTTCCAGTACCTGCCCGATGTTCTGCTCAACTACATCCCCGATGTCGATGAGCTCATCACCCTGCGTCGTCGCGAGGGCATCTACAGCTCCGCTCAGCAGCTCTGCCAGCAGATCGCCCAGGCTATCGCCGTCAACGCATGGGCTATTGTCCTTGCTGCCTCCGGCTTCATTCAGACCGCCGGCAACAGCGACGCCGTAACCCAGCCCGCCACCGTGCCTCTGTACATCTGCAGCTACATGCTCATCGGCTGCGCCGGCTTCTTCCTGCTCGCGGCTGTCCTTGCCCGCGGCATCAAGATCGACAAGGAGCAGTGCGACATCCTCTGCGACGAGATCAAGCGCGTCAAGGAGGGCGGCAAGATGGCCGACGTCCAGCCCGAGGTCAAGGCTCTTTGCGAGGAGCTCTCCGGCTTCAAGTACGAGGACTGCTTCGCTCACAACAACGTTGGCTTCCAGGACGGCAGCGTAATTCCCGCCGAGTAGGGCAGGCGCATCGTCCAAACCACAGGGCCGTGCCACCGGAGATCCACCGGCGGGTGCGGCCCTTTTTTAAAAACGAGTAGTATGAACTTCTGATTACATTTGAGGGAGAGACCCATGGAGACGAACGTTATCTGGCGCAACGCCCGCGCGGCCGTTATTGAGCTCGACGACGGTGGCTACTTTACCTGTGCCGATGCGTGGGAGATCTTTGTCAACGATGAGCCCGTCGGTACCACGAATACGGTCGAGACCTATGTTGACGGCCTGGTTCCCGGCAAGCGCAACCTCGTCCGCTTTGTCTGCGGCGAGCGTGAGCTGAGTGTGGGCGTCACCACGCCCGCGGAGCCCTTTACCATCAACGTTCGCGACTGCGGCGCCAAAGGCGATGCCGAGCACGATGACACCACCAATATCCAGGCTGCCATCATGGCTTGTCCCAAGGGCGGGCGCGTGCTGATTCCCGCTGGCAACTACCGCATCAAGTCCCTCTTCCTTAAGAGCAATATCAACATCGAGCTCGCCGAGGGCGCGGTGCTGCTGGCCCGTCACGACCGCGCGGCGCTTGCCTACATTCCGGGCACGGTCACGGGTGACAAGGGCACCGGGTATGCCGGCACCGATATGCTGCCCCTGGGCCGCTGGGAGGGCGAGAGCTTTTCGACCTATTGCTCGACCTTTACGGGTCTGAGCGTGCACGACGTGTGCATCTATGGCCGCGGCGCCATCGACGGCCAGACCGATTTTGCCGAGGATAACTGGTGGAACAAGGACTTTAAGAATATCTTCCGCCCCGAGGAGGGCCGCGAGATCGCCCGCCCGCGCATGATCTTCCTGTCCGAGTGCCAAAACGTGAGCCTTGCCGGCTTTACCGTCCGCAACAGCCCAGCATGGAACATCCATCCCGTTCTGTGCGAACACGTCGATGCCCTGTGCCTGTCCATCGAGGGTCCCAAGAACTCCCACAACACCGACGGCTTCGATCCCGAGAGCTGTGGCTTTGTTCGCATCCTGGGTTGCCAGTTCTCGGTGGGCGACGACTGCATCGCCATCAAGAGCGGCAAACTGGGCATTGAGCCCGAGCTTCGTCCCGCCACGCATGACGTGTTGATCGCTCACTGCTACATGCACGACGGTCATGGCGCCGTGGTGTTGGGGTCCGAGGCTGCCGGCGGCATCAAGGACCTCACCGTGAGCAAGTGCCTCTTTGAGCGCACCGACCGCGGCCTGCGCGTTAAGACTCGTCGCGGTCGCGGCAAGGACGCCGTCAACGAGGGCATCACCTTTGAGCACATTCGCATGGACGAGGTGCTCACGCCTTTCGTGGTCAATTCGTTCTACTTCTGCGATAAGGACGGCAAGACCGACTATGTCCAGAGCCGCGACGCGGTGCCCGTCGACGACCGTACGCCCGGCTTTGGCGCCACGACGTTTTGCGATATCGAGGCCACCAACTGCCACGCTGCCGCCGCCTACATCACGGGCTTGCCCGAGAGTAAGGTGACGCGCCTGACGTTCCAGGATGTCCATGTGACCTTTGCGGCAGATGCCGAGCCCTTTGTGCCTGCAATGGCCTGCGGCGTGGAGCCCATGGCGCGCCAGGGCATCATCGCGCAGAACGTGAAAGTCCTCGACCTGCAAAATGTGGTGATCGAGGGTCAGGATGGCGACGAGCTGCAGCTCGAGAACGTCGATAAGATTGTCCGTTCCTAGCTGGAATTGATGACCGGGGCCGCATTGCCGAAAAAATCGGCTATGCGGCCCTTGTGCCATGCGGCCGCGCTACGCATCATAACGAGAAGGTATACATGCTCAATAAAACGATTTGTGTCGGGGTCGATGGCTCGGATGCCGCGATCTCGTCCTATATTTTTGCTCCCACCGAGGATGCTTATGCCCTGGAACCCCGACCTGCAGTTTTGATTGTGCCGGGTGGGGGCTACGATCATATTTCGCCTCGCGAGGGCGAGCCGGTGGCGCTACGCTTACTTGCGATGGGGTATCAGGCTTTTGTTCTGGACTACTCGGTTGCGCCCGCCACCTATCCGCTTGCATTGCAAGAACTTGCGCGGGCGGTCGATACCGTGCGAAGTCATGCGACGGAGTTTTGCGTCGATCCCAATCGAATTACGGTCATGGGTTTTTCGGCGGGTGGACACCTGGTTGGCTTGCTCGGGGCGCTTTGGGACAAACCTTGGCTTGCAGAGTCGATCGTGACATCGCCTGAGTCGATTCGGCCTGACGCACTTTGCTTGGGCTATCCGGTCGTAAGCTCGGGGGCCTATGCCCATCGTGGCTCGTTTGAACACCTAACGGGTGCCGATGACGTTTTGGCTCAAAAGTTGTCGATCGAGAACATGGTGGGCGAAGGTTTTCCCCGTACGTTCTTATGGCATACCGCCGAGGATGCATCGGTGCCAGTCCAAAATAGCCTTTTGCTTGCGCAGGCGCTTGCCGATCACGGGATTGGCTTTAGCTTACATATTTTTCCGCATGGAAAGCACGGAGCATCGCTCGCCACGGCCCAAACGGCATTTAAGGGTTGCGCCGAGCATATTCAGCCACAGGTTCAGGGCTGGCCTGAGCAGTTTGCCGCCTGGGAGCGTGATGGACGATGAACGAAAGTATCAATGAGCTGCGTGTTTCGAGGGCTGCGTCAGGAGCGTATCCAACGATTTCTGATGCCTTGGCGGCAACCGATCAACTCTATCCGGACGCCGAGCAGGCGGTGACGATCCATATTGATCCGGGTGAGTACCGCGAGCGGGTCGAGATCCATCGGCCGCATGTGACGTTGGCGGGCGAGACGGCTGACAGCGTGCGCATCGTGGGCAGCCTGGGTGCCAAGATGCCCTCGGAGGACGGCTCGGGTGTCGACGGTACGCTCGGCACGTTTAGGACCTATACCGTTTTAGTCGATGCCGACGACGTGCGGCTCGAGAACCTCACAATCGTCAACGATGCCGGCGACGGTCGCGAGGTGGGGCAGGCGATTGCCCTGTACGCCGACGGCGACCGTTTGGTGGTCGACGCCTGTTGCATTACGGGGCGCCAGGACACGCTGTTTTTGGGCCCGTTGCCCCCGCGCGAAGTCAAACCGGGCGGATTCATTGGGCCCAAGCAGTTTGCGCCGCGTCGGGTGGGCCGTCAGTATTTTCGACGCTGCCGGATTGAGGGCGACGTCGACTTTATCTTTGGCGGCGCGTGTGCCTATTTTGAGGGGTGCGAGATCCGCTCGCTCAACCGCAATATGGACGTGAACGGTTACGTGACGGCGGCATCGACGCCTGAGGGAGAGCCATATGGCTTCGTGTTCCACGGCTGCTCGTTTACAGCCGCGCAAGACGTGGCACCGGATTCGGTCTATTTGGGTCGTCCTTGGCGTGAGTGGGCCCAGACCGTGCTGATCGATTGCTGGCTGGGACAGCATATCAAGCGCGAAGGTTGGTGGGATTGGGCTAAGCCGGCGGCGCACGAGAGGGCGCACTACGCTGGTGCAAGCCTACATGGCCCGGCGAGTGATGCCGAAAACTGGGTGCCATGGGCGCACGAGCTCGATGCGACAGCCACTACCCGATACGCCCGCGAACAGGTGCTTTCCGGTGCGGACGGCTGGGACCCCGAAGGTGGCCCGGGCGACGCTGCGGAGACCGACAGTCTTTCCGATAACGGTCGCACGGTGCATATCGACACCTATTACGAAGACGAACTGGCGTTTCGTGAGCGCCTTAAGCGTGAGGGCCGCTCCGCCGCATTTAAGGGCACGACGCCCGAAGACTTTGAGGCATGGCAGATTGCGACGAGGGTTCGGCTGTTTGACCTGTTGGGCCTATCGATTATGGATCGCGTGTCGATTGAGGCGCGCGAGCTCGATCGGGTGCAGATTGCCGGCGGTATCGTGCGCACCCATGCGATGCTGCAGGTGGAGCGCGACGTTTGGATGCCGTTCTACCTGCTCGAGCCGCAGTCGCCTAAGCTCGATGCGCGCGGCCGCAAGTGTTGCTATGTCTGCCCGCATGGCCATCAGGGAGCAGGCGCCGCAAGTGTTGCGGGCGTGACGGGCGTGCCGGCGGTCGATGATGCTGTGCGTAAGTTCAATTACGACTACGGTCTACGTTTGGCGCGTATGGGTTACGTGACCGTCTGCCCCGACGCACGCGGTTGGGGATACCGTCGTGACTGGAAGGGTCAGGGCGATGACGAGAACAGCTTTCTGCGCGGCACGTGCCTAAACCAGGCACGTATGGCCGAGCCACTGGGTCTTACGGTCGCGGGCCTCAACGTCTGGGACAACATACGCTTGATCGATTACTTGGAGGCGCGCGGCGACATTGCCATGGATGACCTGGGTTGCTTTGGTTTTTCGGGTGGCGGCTACATGACGTTGTACCTGGCCGCACTCGACCCGCGTGTGCGCAAGGCGTTTGTCTCGGGCTATCTGTACGGTGTCGACGATTCGCTGCTGCATCTCAATGGCAATTGCAGCTGCAACTACACACCCGGACTTTGGCGCTTACTCGACATGGGCGATATTGCCTCGCTCATCGCGCCGCATCCGCTGCTGGTGCAAAGCTGCGAAGAGGATCATCTGAACGGTTCGCGCGGGCTGAAAAATGTTGGCGAGCAGCTCGAGATCGTGCGCGATGCCTACAAGTTGCTGGGTCGCAGAGATGGCCTGCGGCACGAGGTGTGTCCGGGTGAACACCATCTGGGCGTGGCACATCTTGTCGAGGATATCGAATGGCTCGATTCGCACGTTGCGAAATGCGACCGTGCATAGCCCCTTGGCATGCTGCAAATAACGGTACGTACCTGTATGGCCGCCAATGGGCGGATGAGGAGAAGATTATGGAAACGAAGAACTTGAGTGAATCGACCATTTGCTGCTTTGGCGATTCGACCACATGGGGGGATAACGGATGCGGCGCAGGCGGCAACGACATCTCTTGGACTTCGCATCTGGGCGCGTTGCTGGGAGGTGCAGTCGTCGAGAACTTTGGCATCAAGGGTTCGCGTATCGCCATCAAGGCCGACCGTACCGATTCATTTGTCGAGCGCTTGGACGGCATCGACGATGCGGCCGATGTCTATGTTGTCTTTGGCGGCGTTAACGACTTTAGCCGCAACGTGCCGCTTGGCGAGTTGGGCAGCACCGATGTGCATGAGTTCTATGGTGCGGTCGACTATCTGATCCGAACCATCACGGCGCGCTCACCTCAGGCAAAGCTCGTGTTTATGACGCCATGCAAGACGAGTGGTAAGCACGAGAAGGATATCCCGGCAAGCGATGAGGCGAACCATTTGGGTCTGACGCAAGACGCCTACGTGCGAGCGATGCTGGAGGTCTGTGACCGTTACTCCGTTCCGGTGATTGACCTGTATGCGCAAAGCGGCATCAGCCCGTTTTTGCCGGAGCACCGCGAGCTCTATATGCCGGACGGTCTGCATTACAGTCCTGCCGGCTATGAGCGCCTGGCGCATCGCATCGCCGCGGGTCTCACCGCCGTTTGCCGCTAAAAGTCTGCCGTTTGCGGGGAATATAGGGTTAACGTTCACCCTATATTCCCCGTTCGCGTTACACTAGGGGTAACGTTCACCTATCGTTTATGTCAGAGGGGACAGCAATGGGTTGCAATCAAATCCTGGACCGTTATATCGAGCAGTTGATCGAAACCTCTACGCCGCAGGCGCCGGCTTGGAATATCGAAAAGATTCGCGCCGGCAAGGAGAACACCTGGAACTATATCGACGGCTGCATGATCAAGGCGCTCATCGAGCTGTACGAGATCACGGGTGAGCAGCGCTACCTGACCTTTGCCGATGACTACATCGATTTCTTTGTCCAGGACGACGGTACCATCAAGCATTACAACCCGCAGGAGTACAACCTCGATAACGTCAATGCGGGCAAGACCCTCTACAAGCTCTATGACCTGGTGGGCAAGCCCAAGTACCGTGCCGCCATGGACACCATCTACCGCCAGCTCGAGACCCAGCCGCGCACCAAAGAAGGCGTGTTTTGGCACAAGGCCGTCTATCCCAACCAGATCTGGCTCGATGGCATGTATATGGCCCAGCCGTTCTACATGCAGTACGAGCTGAGCTTCCACAACCGTCGTGCCTGCTCGGACAGCTTCCATATGTTCCAGGTCGTGCATGACCTGATGCGCAACCCCCTCAACGGTCTGTACTATCACGCTTACGACGCGAGCCGCAAACAGTTCTGGTGCGACCCGGTCACCGGCCTTTCGGCTAACTTCTGGCTGCGCGCCGAGGGCTGGTTTGCCATGGCACTCATCGATACCTGGGAGCTCATGCCGCCTTCGATGTCAGCCGAGAAGGACGAGATCCGCAAGATGTTCCACGATCTGATCGACGCCATGCTGCCGTATCAGGACGAGAAGACCGGCATGTGGCACCAGGTTATCAACCTGCCCAATATCGCCCCCAACTACCTGGAGGAGTCGGGCAGCGCCATCTTTGCCAACGCCATCATGAAGGGCGTGCGTCTGGGCGTACTGGGCGAGCGTTACTACCAGTACGGCCGTCGCGCCTTCGACGGCATCTGCGAGACCTGCCTGTCTGAGTATGACGGGCAGCTGGCGCTCGACAACATCTGCCTGGTTGCGGGCTTGGGAAACACCGCGCACCGCGAGGGCACGTTTGATTACTACATGAGCGAGCCCGTGGTCAAAAATGATGCAAAGGGTGTGGCGCCGCTGGTGCTTGCCTATATCGAGACCATGCATCACGACAAGCTGGCCGGTAAGCGCGATCCGCTCGCCCCCTCGGGCGTGTGCTCCATCGAGGACCCGTTTGGCGGATACACCCCGGGCATCAACGCTCATAAGGGATGTGAATAACGTGGGGGCTATTACTCCGGGCGTACGTTTGCACGACCTTCCGCAGGGGACCGTCGAGGAACGCATTCGCATGGCGGGAGAGCTGGGCTTTTCGTGCATTCAACTGCCGAGCAAGGTGCTCTACGCATCGATGGGGATCGATCGAGGCGGCCTGACCCGCGAGCTTGCCGACCATTTGCGTGCGGTGCTCGACGAGGCGGGCGTTTCGGTCGCCGTGCTCGGCTGTTATAAGAATCTGGCGACGCCCGATCGCCAACAGCTCATGGATAACTTTGCCGAGTACGAGGCATGCCTGAACTTTGCCCAGATGCTCGGCGGATGCCCGGTTGGCACCGAGACCGGTCGCCCCAATGCACAGAACCGCGTTGCTGACGACCGCATGACCGATGGGGCACTCGATGCGTTTGCAGACGGGCTTGCACGCGTCTGCGATCGGGCCGAGGCCGTGGGTGGGCAAATTTTGATCGAGCCCGGTTGGAACGAGACGGTCAACACGCCGGATCGCTGCCGTGAGGTGCTGGAGCGCGTCTCGAGCCCGTCGCTCGGCGTGATCTATGACCCAGTGTCGCTGCTGCACCCCAGCGTCGTTGACGAAGCGCAGGAAATCACAGCGCGCATGCTCTACTTATGCGGCAGTAAGATCCGCGTGCTGCACGCCAAGGATTTTGAGGTCGTTGATAACGAGGACAAAGCCGGTTGGTGCGACGGTACGGGTTCGCGCCTGGTGTGTCATGGCGTGGGCGAGACGGGACGATATGACTTTGAGCCCGTGGTGGCCTGGGCGGCTGCCGCCTGCCCTGGGATTCCCTGCGTGGTCGAGAACAGTGTGCCGGCGACGGCGGCTGACTGCCTGGCGACACTCGAGCACATGTCCGCTCGCTGCGGGGCTTCGCATCGCGAGCTATAGCATTGGCTTTTGCCGTGTCGGCAGATTGAGATTACCTGTATGGGGGCGGCGGTGAAGGGTCTTTATCGTCGCCCCATTGGATTGAATCAAAAAGGGGAGTTGCGTGGCTATCCACATTGTCGAAGAGGCGAATCGTTGCCTAGGTTGCAAAAGGGCATTCTGTCAGCTTAAGGGCTGCCCGGTTCAGACGCCTATTCCGCAGGTCATTGACCTGTTCAAACAGCGTCGTCTAGAAGAGGCGGGCGAGCTACTGTTCCAGAACAATCCCATGAGCGCGGTCTGCTCCATGGTGTGCAATCATTCGGGCCAGTGCGAGGGCGCTTGCATCCAGGGCCGCAAGGGCGCGCCGGTGCATTTCTCGAGCATCGAGCACTACATCTCCACAGCGTATTTGGATCGTAAGGAGTGGACGCCCGCGCCGTCGTGTGACAAACAGGTTGCTGTGGTCGGTTCCGGTCCTGCCGGTATCACCGTGGCCATTAAGATGGCCCAGCTGGGCTGTGCCGTCACGGTATTTGAACAGCGCCCCGAGATCGGCGGTGTGCTGGAGTACGGTATCCCCGAGTTCCGCCTGCCCCGTGCGCTCGTGCAAAAGTACCGTCACGTGATGTGCTCGCTCGGCGTGCGCGTGCGCCCCTCGACCACCATCGGCGGCGCGTTGCACATCGATGACCTGCTGCGCGACGGCTATGATGCGGTCTTTGTTGGTACCGGTACCTGGCGAGCTCGAAAGTTGGGTATTCCCGGCGAGTCGCGCGGCAACGTGCTGTTTGGCATCGATTACCTGGTCGATCCCGCGAGCGTGGCGATCGGGCAGAACGTGGCGGTCATCGGCGCCGGCAATGTGGCCATGGATGTTGCCCGTACGGCCCTGCGCTCGGGCGCTCGCAAGGTCACCGTGTATGCCCGATCGCGCCATATCTCTGCCATCGATGACGAGGTAGAGCTGACCGAGCTCGATGGTGCCGAGATTGTGTGCGGCAAGGCGATCTGTGCCATCGACGATAACGGTCCGGTGTTCGAGACGGCTATCTTTGACGAGGACAACAATGTGGTGGGCTATGAGGAAGAGCTCGACCATGCGTCTGCCGACACGGTTGTGATTGCGGCTTCGCAGGTGCCCAAGGACAAGCTTGTGCTTACGACGGGTGGCTTGGAGACCGACCATCGTGGCCTTCTTTCGGTCGATGAGAACGGCATGACAACGGTGCCTGGCGTCTTTGCCGCCGGCGACGTGGTCAACGGCCCGCTCACCGTGGTCCATGCCGTGGCAGGTGCCAAGCTTGCCGTCGAAGGCATCACCAGCTACCTGGGTCTCTAACCCATCCCACCCATCAGTTGCGGTGAAATACGGACTGTTTTGGCTGTCAAAGGGGGGTGCGGACAGAAAGTTGGACCGCGGGGCGGTCCGGACTGGAGGTTCGCATG
>URSP01000033.1:0-16827 GCA_900550515.1 uncultured Collinsella sp.
TGCCAAGGCCCACCTTAACGCCAGCTTCCAGTGCGGCACGGGCGCTCTCGATGATGCCCGAGCACACGATGTCGCCGTTCTTCTTTTGTGTATCGGTCGAATGGGTCTTTTCCGGGTCGAGCAACACAAACGGCAGCGCCGGGCTGATAGTGCAGGTCACACTCGGCGCACGCCCCTCGAGCTGCGTGCCCGCGGCGCCACGGTACAGCTCCAGAATCTCGGGTGTCAACGGAGCGCCGTGCTCAATCGTGTCAACGCCGGCCTCAAGCGCGGCCTTCACGCCCTCGGTACTCTCGACATGGGCCATAACCGGCAGGCCCACCTCGTGCGCAGCCTTGCACGCCGCCGCGGCAACCTCCACCGGCATGCGCAGCACACCCGGCTCGCCCACCTCGGTAGCGTCGAACACGCCGCCCGTTACGAACAGCTTAATGACGTCGGCACCGCGCGCATACAGGTCGCGCACCTGTTCGGCCGCCTCGGCGGGACTGTTTGCCACCTGGGCGAACAAACCCGCACCATGGCCGCCCGGCACCGTGACGCCCGTTCCCGGCGCCACCAGGCGAGGACCTTGATACTTGCCGGCATCGATAGCATCGCGCACGGCCAGATCGGCAAACAGCGGGTCGCCTGCACCGCGCACCGTGGTCACGCCGCTTGCAAGCTGCTGCTGGGCGCTGCCTTTGAGGATATGGCGCACGATGGCGCGCCCCACGGGATTATCGAGCTTCTTCATCAACGCACCCGCATCGCCCGCCGAAACCGACTTGCCCGAACCGCACAGATGCACATGCATATTGATGAGACCGGGCATGAGATACGCACCGCCCAGGTCGATAACCTCGGCACCCGCGGGCGCCTGCGCCACAGCACTCGGCCCCATCCAGGTGATGACGCCGCGCTCAACAGTCACGGCCATATCGGGTTGCGGCTCCATATGTTCCGAGCCATCCAGAACGGTCGCATTGATAAACAACGTGGGACGATCGGCAGTCGCCATATCGAGCTCCTCCCTCACGATTAACTTGAACATTTGTCCATTATCACCTAATGCAGCGACCTAAAGTCGAGCATATCGGTTAACGGAGGAAAGAGCGGGATGTGGAGGGACGGAATACGTTGCAGTCCCACTCCAGCGACACCAGGGAAATGTCTCGATCTGTAACAGATACAGGGTTGTTGGGCCCCTTGCTGTTACAGATCAAGACATTCGGTCGACGCTTCACCGGTTTGTCTCGATCTGTAACAGTTACGAGCTCAAATAACCTCTAAACGTTACAGATTGAGACAAAACCTCTCAGCGCCCATACCACTGGCGTCTCCACTCCTCAGCCAATTTCGCCTGCCGAGGAATACCCGCCAGCCTCATTTTCTCGACCAGCTTCCCCGGGTCTTTGAGTTCGTTAAACGTAAACCGAAGCACCTTGTGCCCGAGCATTGTCAGATGGGACTCCCGTTGACGTTCTGCCACGAATGGGTCGACCGACTCCCGGCCCTCGCCGTTCTGCAAGGTGTACTTCCCCTTTCCGTCGAGCTCGCCGATGACACACGTCCCGTCCTCGAGCTGCCAAAAATAGTCGACGCGAAATACCTGGCTCGGATCGAGCGGGTCGCGAAACTCCACCTGCAGCTCCGGAACCGGAAAGCCGTACGCAATAAAGAACGCTCGGAACCGAGACTCGCCGCCGTTTTCGGACAGCCCGTCCGCATGCGACGCAATCACCTGTGCCCTGCGATATCCTCTCCTGCCCTCGCAATCGGCCTGGAGCCGTTCGCAGAGGTCGCCACGCGACATGCCCTTCGCCCGCAATGCAGAATCGGCGATCGCCAACCCGTAGGAGAACGGCGCACGCAGCAAGCAATCCTCCACCGTGCGCCAAAACGACGTCACCCGCACGCCATCGACACGCTCGAGCGCGCCCGCCATCTGCGGACGCAACAACCTGCACCCGTTGCTCAACGTCACCGAACAACCCGTCTTAACAAGATAACGCGGCCCGAGCAGATCATTCGGCACCTCCAGACCCCACAAAAGCGCCGCGTCATAACCCCAAAACGCCCAATCGGAATGAAACTCCGCAAGCCCTTTGATGGTGCGCAGCGCTCGCTCCGCCGGCGTTAGCACATCCCAATCATGTTGAAAACAGAACAGATACGGCTCGGGCTCCGCAATATCATCGGTCCCCACATGACGCCGCAGCCACATGAGCTCGGCATTGTCGTGTGTCACAAGCAGCACGTCTTGTTCAGCCGCCTCCGTGAGCCTGGCAAGCATCCTATTCCGCGCCAAGGTGTTACGTGTTGCATTTTTGTGTTTAAGAACGGTATTAGACACTTTCATCACCACCACATCAGGGAAATGGGCCATTGTCACCGTTGTCGCTGTCGACAAACGTCTCGATCTGTAACAGGAAGACAGTCTTTGAGCCTCTAGTTGTTACAGATCGAGATTTTCAGTCGTGCGTCCAACCTTTGTCTCAATCTGTAACAGTTAGACCGATTTTTGGACCCTTCCCGTTACAGATCGAGATCTTTCGGCAGGCGCCAACCTTCCGTCTTGATCTGTAACAGTTAGAAAGCCAAACGGCCCCTTCCCGTTACAGATCGAGACAAATAGACAGGCGGCGGCGCTGCGACAGCCCACCCCCTACTCCCACTCTTGCTCGTAAATATTGAGCGACTTCACGTAGCGCCCCTGGGCGCCCATGATGTCGCGGACCAGGCGCAAAAAGAAGCTGATGCACGAGGTGTCAAAGCCATCCTGTAGGTCCTCCGGATGCACCGCGCCCGGTCCATCGACCGCCGTGTCACTCAGGCGTGCGATGTCATACAGATAGAGTTGTCCCGCCGTCAGCCAGACATCGTCGACGCAGGCGAGGCGCACCGCAATCGCGCCGTCGCTCCAATGCTCCTTTTGCACGATATGTGGGTCGTAGACATCAAAACGACGGTCGGTGCGCGTGTCACGCAGCGCAACCATACCAGTCGCAGGATCCTTGTCCAAAATGCCAAAGCGAGAGAAATAGTGCGTGTCGCGTACCTGTTCGAGCCGTCTGAGCGAAGCAGGCGAAAGCGACGCCGGCGGCTCGTCAACATACAGCTCAAGCAGCGTCTTGCCATGGTAATAGGGACGCTCGAACAGCAGCCAATCGGTAAATGCCATGTTATAGGCCATGATTTCGTTTTGCGAAGGCTCCTCGCAATAGCTGAGCCACGGATCGACGACAATCTCGAACTGCTCGCGCGCCGGCTCCAGGAATTGAAACTTCCGCAGCATCCAAAAGTGAGCCATGTCGGCAATATCATTGCCGACGGCTTCGGTCAGCTGTGCTCGGTCAAAAACTTGGTCAGTCATGGCATCCTCCTCAAACTGATGGGCCTCAATTTGAGCTTACGAGGAGGGCGAGCAGCCACTGTCAGCGCGGGCAAAATAGGCCTTCGACTGCAAACCAGATGCTAACCAAACACTTGACGGGACACTTGACCGAATGAGCGCAGCGCAAAGAAACCGCAGGTAGACATAGACAGCCAACCCGCCCTTTTGAGCCAGATGCCCGCAGCCACCACAGAAACAACAGGTGACCACAGCCCAAGAAGTCGACAAATGAACACCCATACGTCGACAAACGAGCAAATCGCTCGCAAAGAGTGTCCCCAACGACTAGACAAAAAAGAACGTCCCCAATGACTAGTCATTGGGGACGTTCTTAAATGACTACTTTACAGCTCCAACGCATCGGCGATTTCGGCTGCGCAGGCCAGGGCATCGGCCATGGCGTTCACCACGAGCGAGCTGCCGTTGCGAGCATCACCCGCCACATACACCGGCGCGGCATCCGCGGCGACGCCGTCGACACGGGCCGCAAGGTGCGAGCCCTCGGCAGCCATCACCGGCAGCGGACGACCAGCGGTGCCAACAGGCACGCCAACGGCGTCGAACACGCCATGCTCGGGACCCGTAAAACCGCAGGCGATGAGCACCAGCTGGGCCGGCACCTCGTGCTCGGAACCCGCGATGCGCTCGGGCTTGCCAGCCGACCAATCCAGATCGACCACGCGCAGGCCCGCGGCCGCGCCCTTCTTGTCCAACAGCACCTCGAGCGTATCCACACCCCAGGCGCGCATCTCGCCGCCCATGGTAGCGATGGCCTCCTGCTGGCCGTAATCGGTCTTCTTCACGTTGGGCCACTGCGGCCAGGGGTTGCTCGCCGCGCGCGCATCAGGCGCCGCCGGCAAGAACTCAAACTGGCGCACGCTGCGCGCACCCTGACGTACCGCGGTGCCCACGCAGTCGTTACCGGTATCGCCGCCGCCAATGACCACAACGTCCAGGCCGCGCGCGTTCACCGCGGGCTCGCCGCCATCGAGCACCGAGACGGTCGAAGCCGTCAGGTAGTCCACGGCATACACCACGCCCGGGACATCAATGTTCGCAGCCGAAAGCCCACGCGGGGCGCGAGCACCGGCAGCCACCACGACGGCGTCAAAGCCATTGAGCTTGGCTGCCACCGCAGGGTTCGTAACGTCGGCACCCAGCTCGAACACAATGCCCAGCTCGCGCATAAGTGCCACACGACGCTCGACCACGGACTTCTCGAGCTTCATGTTGGGAATGCCGTACATGAGCAGGCCGCCCGGGCGGTCGTCACGCTCAAACACCGTCACGCGGGCACCGCGACGCGCAAGCTCCCATGCTGCCACCAGACCAGCAGGACCGGAGCCCACCACGGCAACCGTGGGTGCGTCCTCCCCTGCCGGTTCAAAGCGACGCGGGCCACCGTTTGCCCATTCGTGGTCGCTGATCGCGCGCTCGTTATCGTGAATCGTTGTGGGCTGACCGTCGACCGAACCCAGGTTGCACGCGGCCTCGCAGAGTGCCGGGCACACGCGACTCGTGAACTCGGGCATGGGCGAAGTGAGCGACAGGCGCTCGGCGGCCTCGTCCCAGCGGCCGCGATACACCAGCTCGTTCCACTCGGGAATCAGGTTGTGTAGCGGACATCCACTCGGACGCGCCTTGCCAAAGCTCGCGCCCATCTGGCAAAACGCCACACCGCACATCATGCAGCGGCTCGCCTGGGCACGGCGAGCATCATCATCGAGCTCCACGTACAGCGGATCGAAATCGCGGCTGCGCTCCTCCACGGGGCGAAGCTCGTGGGTCACGCGATCGATATCAAGAAAAGCACCGGGCTTACCCATGGCACTTACGCCTCCTTCTTGGTCGAAGCAACAGAGCTGGCAGCCACGGGCGCAGCGCCCGCAGCACCGCCCGCGACATCGAAGCGAGCAACATCCGCGGCACTCGCGCGACCGGTCACAATGTCAAACGCCAGCTCCTCAGCCTGTGCATGCGTCTTGCCGGCAGCCTCACCCGCAGCGACAATCGCCAGCACGCGCTCGTACTCGGTCGGAATGACCTTCACAAAGTGCTTACTCATCGTCTCAAAGCTGTAGAGCAGCTTAATGCCGCGCGGGCTCTGCGTCGCGTCCACGTGCTCTTGGATGAGCGCACGAATCTGCACCAGCTCGTCGGCCGTCGGGGCCTTGAGCTCCACGCTCTCGTGGTTCACACGGGCGTCGAGCGTACCGTATTGGTCAAAGACATAGGCCACGCCACCCGTCATGCCGGCGGCGAAGTTCTGCCCGACCTCGCCCAGGATGAGCGCCAGACCGCCCGTCATGTACTCGCAGCCATGGTTGCCGCAGCCCTCGACCACCACGGTGGCGCCGGAGTTGCGCACGCCAAAGCGCTGGCCGGCCAGGCCGTTAATGAAGCCGCGGCCGCTCGTGGCGCCAAAGAACGCAACGTTGCCCACGATGATGTTCTCGTCGAACTTGTAGGTCGCATGCGGGTTGGGACGCACCGACACCTCGCCGCCCGAAAGGCCCTTGCCAAAGTAGTCGTTGGCGTCGCCGCACACGTTGAGCGTAATGCCGCGCGGCAGGAAGGCGCCAAAGCTCTGACCGGCCGAACCATCGCAATCGATGGTGATGGAACCGGCGGGCAGGCCCTCGGGATGCGCCTTGGTCACCGCGTTGCCCAGAATAGTGCCCACGCAGCGGTTGACGTTGGCGATATCGGCGCGGAAGCGAATCGGACGCAGGTGCGCACGGGCATCGGCCGTATAGGGCACGAACAACGTGGAGTCGAGCGTCTTGTCGAGCTCGCTGTCCGCAGCCATCTGGGGCAGGAAGTGACGGCCGTCGGCACCCGGGATGTGGGCACCGAACTCACAGGTCGCGCTCGCCAGCACGGGCGACAGATCCAGCAGGTTAGCCTTGTGGTTGCCCGGGACCTCGATCTGGCGCAAGCACTCGGGATGGCCGACCATCTCGTCGACGGTGCGGAAACCCAGGCTCGCCATGACCTCGCGTAGCTGCTCGGCAACAAAGAGCATAAAGTGCTCGACGTGCTCTGGCTTGCCGCGGAAGCCGCGACGCAGGCGGCAGTTTTGCGTAGCGATGCCGGCCGGGCAGGTATCCTGCTGGCAGTCGCGCTGCATGAGGCAGCCCATCGAGATGAGCGGCATGGTCGCAAAGCCAAACTCCTCGGCACCCAGCAGGCAGGCGACGGCGACGTCGGTGCCGTCCATGAGCTTGCCATCGGCCTCGAGCACCACGCGTGAGCGCAGGCCGTTTTGCAGCAGCGTCTGCTGGGCCTCGGCAAGGCCAAGCTCCAGCGGCAGACCGGCGTGCCAGATCGAATCGCGCGCCGCAGCACCGGAGCCGCCGTTGTGGCCGCTGATCAAGATCTTGTCGGCGGCACCCTTGGCCACACCGGTGGCGATGGTGCCGACGCCGGCCTCGCTGACCAGCTTGACCGACACGCGTGCGCCGGGGTTGGCGTTCTTAAGATCGAAGATCAGCTCTGCCAGGTCCTCGATGGAGTAGATGTCGTGGTGCGGCGGAGGCGAGATCAGGCCGATGCCGGGCGTGGACTGACGGACCTCGGCAATCCAGGGGTAGACCTTCTTGCCGGGCAGGTGGCCACCCTCGCCAGGCTTGGCGCCCTGGGCCATCTTGATCTGAATCTCGAAGGCGCTGCACAGGTAGCGGCTCGTCACGCCAAAGCGCGCGCTTGCCACCTGCTTGATGGCGGAGTTCTTGGAGTCACCGTTAGCCAGCGGGGTCTCGCGGCGCGGATCCTCGCCGCCCTCGCCCGAGTTGGAACGGCCGTGCAGGCGGTTCATGGCGATGGCCATGCACTCGTGTGCTTCCTTGCTGATGGAACCGTACGACATGGCGCCGGTGTTAAAGCGGCGAGCGATGTTGAGCGCGGGCTCCACCTCGTCGATCGGCACCGGGATGCGACCGCTGCCGTTAAAGTCCAGCAGGTCGCGCAGGCGCACGGCACGGCCGGTGCGGTGCAGGCGGGCGCTGTACTCCTTAAAGGTGTCGTAGCTGTCCTCACGGCAGGCGGTCTGCAGCAAGTAGACAGTCTGCGGATCGATGAGGTGATCCTCGCCACCAAGCGGGCGCCACTTGGTCAGACCCAGCGTGGGCAGCTGATCGGGAGCCGGGCTCTTAAGGATAGCGAGCGCGGCGTCGTAGCGCTCGTTTTGCTCGCGCTCGACGTCCTCGACACCCATACCGCCCACACGGCTCACCGTGCCGGCGAAGTACGCGTTGACGAACTCTGGCGTAAAGCCCACGGCCTCGAAGATCTGCGCCGAATGGTAGCTCTGCACCGTGGAGATGCCCATCTTGGACATGATGGAGACGATGCCCGCCGTCGCGGCCTTGTTGTAATTGGCGATGCCCTGCTCGGCCGTCACGTCCAGGTCGCCGCGTGCCGCCAGATTGCGGATGCACGCATGCGCGTTGTACGGGTAGATGCCGCTTGCGGAGTAGCCCACCAGCGCCGCAAAGTCGTGCGGAGACACGGCATCGCCGCACTCCACCACGATATCGGCAAAGGTGCGCACGCCGGCACGGATCAGGTGGTTGTGCACGCAGCCCACGGCGAGCAGCGACGGCACGGGTACCTCGCCCGCTTCGGCGCGATCGCTCAACACCACGATGTTCACGCCGTCGCGGACCGCAGCCTCAACGTCCTCTGCGAGCTGCTTGAGTGCAGCCTGCAGCGCGCCCTCGCCGGCATCGCGGCGGTAGACGGCACGGAAGCGACGGGTCTTAAAGCCCACGCGGTCGATGGCGCAGATACGCTCGAACTCCTCCTCGTTGAGCAGCGGACGCTCCAGACGCACCAGCTGGCAGGCCGTGCGGGAGTCCTCGAGCAGGTTGCCGTGGTTGCCCAGGTAGAGCGTGGTCGAGGTGACCATATGCTCGCGCAGGGCGTCGATCGGCGGGTTCGTGACCTGAGCGAACAGCTGATAGAAGTAGTCGAAGAACGAGCGCGTCTTCTTGGACAGGCAGGCCAGCGGCGCATCGATACCCATCGAGGCGAGCGGCGCCTTGCCCTGCTGGGCCATGGGACGCACGACTTCGTCAACATCATCCCAGTGATACCCGAGCTTGGCCATGCGCACGGCGGCGGGCACCTCGGCATCCTCGGCGGGCGCGGGCGCGGCGGGCTTGTCGAGTGCGTCGACGGTCAGCGTCTCCTCGGCGATCCAGTCGCGATAGGGCTTTTCCTTGGCGTAACGGGCGCGCAGCTCGTCGTTGTAGATGACGCGGCCGCGGGCAAAATCGACCTCGAGCATCTGGCCCGGTCCCAGGCAGCCGCTCGTCAGGATGTTCTCGGGGCTCACCTCGATGGTGCCCACCTCGCTTGCCAGCATAAAGCGACCGTCGCGCGTCACATAGTAGCGGGCGGGACGCAAGCCGTTACGGTCGAGGGCGGCACCCAGCGTGCGACCGTCGGTAAAGGCGATAGCGGCAGGACCGTCCCACGGCTCCATGAGCATGGACTGGTAGGCGTCGTAGGCGCGGCGCTCCTCGCTCAGGCTGTCGTTGTGGTCCCACGGCTCGGGCAGCAGCATGGATGCGGCGCGCGTGAGCGGACGGCCGTTCATGACCAAAAACTCGAGCACGTTGTCCAGAATCGCGGAGTCGGAACCCTCACGGTTGATGATGGGCATCACGCGCTCAAGATCGTGCTGCAGCACGGGGCTGTACAGGTTGGGTTCGCGGGCGCGAATCCAGTTGACGTTGCCCTTGAGGGTGTTGATCTCGCCGTTGTGGATGATAAAACGGTTGGGGTGCGCACGCTCCCAGCTGGGCGTGGTGTTGGTGGAGTAGCGCGAGTGAACGAGCGCCACGGCCGTTTTGACGGCGGCGTCGTTGAGGTCGATGAAGAAGCGGCGCATCTGCGTGGCGACCAGCATGCCCTTGTACACGATGGTGCGCGAGCTCATGGAGCACACATAGAAGATCTTGTCGCGCAGGGCAAACCCAGCGTCGGCCTTCTTCTCGATGGTGCGGCGGCACACGTATAGGCGGCGCTCAAAGGCATCACCGGCGGGTGTGTCGTCCGGACGGCCCAGGAAGGCCTGCAGGATGGTAGGCATGCAGGCGCGGGCTGTCTCGCCCAGATCGTGCGGGTCGACCGGCACCTCACGCCAAAAGAGCAGCGGAACGCCGGCTTCGGCGCAGCCCTCCTCAAACACGCGGCGGGCATCCTCTACGCCCTTCTCGTCCTGCGGGAAGAACAGCATGGCCACGCCATAGTCGCCCTCTGCCGGCAGAATCTGGCCACACTTTTGAGCCTCTTTACGGAAAAAGTGATGCGGAACCTGGAACAGGATGCCGGCGCCGTCGCCGGTGTTCTTCTCGAGTCCCGTGCCGCCGCGGTGCTCCAAGTTGACCAGAATGGACAGTGCGTCGTCCAGGATCTGGTGATGGCGCTCGCCGTTGATATCGGCAAGCGCGCCGATGCCGCATGCATCGTGGTCGAATTCGGGGCGATAAAGGCCCTGCTGCTGAGCGGAATCTGCCTGCATCGCGATCCTCCCCTAGATATTAGACAGTCAGTTGAATAGGCATACTAGGAGCACCGCCGGCCCGTTGTGTTTCCCACCCGTTTCGAAACAATCGCGTAACGCACGCCCTACGAGTGGACACCGCCGACCTCAAGGGCGACAACATAGGCCCCAAGTTCGGCCTGTAAGCTCACCGCTTCAAACATCTCAATCTGTAACAGTAAGACCCAATTTCGACGACTAACTGTTACAGATCAAGATGTTTTCGAGAGACGGTTCCGAATGTCTCAATCTGTAACACGAAGGGTCAGTTTTGGCGGTCAGCTGTTACAGATCGAGATTTTCCATAGGACCATTTCTTCCTGTCTTGATCTGTAACACCTAGACCCAATTTCCATCCCCAGTTGTTACAGATCAAGACATTTCGGCAACCCCCTTTCCCCACCCCATTCAAATACAACTATTATGTTAGTCATAGTTAACTTTTGAGCCTAAAACGGGTATCCTTTGCGGCGTCAAACAAACGGCACACAGGAGCGCACCATGCTCAACCATCTCAAACAACATTTTGGCTCCCGACGCACCGGCGGTCACGGAGGACTCGACATCGCACGGCATATCGGCCCCGGATTGCTCGTGACCGTCGGCTTTATCGACCCGGGCAACTGGGCCTCCAATATGGCCGCGGGCTCGCAGTTTGGCTACGCGCTGCTGTGGATCGTCACGCTGTCCACGATTATGCTGATCGTCTTGCAGCACAACGCGGCGCACCTGGGCATCGCCACGGGCGCCTGCCTTGCCGAGGCCACGACCCGCTTTCTCCCCCGCTTCGTTGGGCGCACGGTGCTCGCCAGCGCCTACCTCGCGACCATCGCCACCGCCATGGCCGAAGTCCTGGGCGGTGCGATCGCGCTTCAAATGCTCTTTGGCCTGCCCGTACGCGCCGGCTGCGTCATCGTCGCGGCGGCATCGATTGCCATGCTCATGACAAGCTCCTACAAACGCGCCGAGCGATGGATCATCGCCTTCGTGGGCGTGGTAGGACTTTCGTTTTTGGCCGAGCTTGCACTAGTCAACGTCGACTGGCCGCAAGCCGCCACAAGCTGGATCACACCCCGTATGCCCACCGGCTCGGCCGCGATTATCGTAAGTGTCCTAGGCGCGGTCGTTATGCCCCACAACCTCTTCCTGCACTCCGAGGTCATCCAATCCATGCACTTCGAAGGCCAAGGCGAGCAGGTTATCGAAGAGCGTCTGCGCTATGAGCTCTTCGACACGCTCTTTTCGATGGGCGTGGGCTGGGCGATCAACTCGGCCATGGTCATCCTGGCCGCAACGACCTTCTTTGCGCACGGCATTGTCGTAGACGACCTCGCCGTCGCAGCGGCCACGCTCTCCCCCATCTTGGGCCCGGCGAGCTCGACCATCTTTGCGGTAGCGCTGCTGTTCGCGGGACTATCGAGCAGCGTGACAGCGGGCATGGCGGCGGGAACCATCACCGCGGGCATGTTCGACGAGGAGTACGACATCCACGACCGGCACTCATCGATTGGAGTGGCGGTCTGTTTCGTCGGCGCAGTGGCGGCGTGCCTGATCGTCCCGAATCCTTTTGAGGGTCTCATCTGGAGTCAGGCATTGTTGTCGCTTCAGTTGCCGATTACGGTCTTTGTGCTCATACGACTCACCAGTTCGCCCCGCGTTATGGGCAAATACGCCAACTCGCGCCCGCTCAACGCGCTGCTCGTAGGGATCGGCGTCATCGTGACGATTCTCGACATCGTGCTGCTAACGGGGATGTAATTGGGATAGCGTGGCTGTCCAGATATAACGTCTCAATCTGTAACACGTAAGGCCGTTTTAAACCGTCAGATAAATCAAAAGGGTCCCAGCCGGAATATCCAGCCGGGACCCTTGGACAGAGCTCTGTATGGCTAATCGCCGTGTGTCTACGAGTTACTCCTCGACGAGCTCAAACTCATCGGGGCCGACGCCGCACACCGGGCACACGTAATCCTCGGGCAGCTCGGGCGTGTCGACCTCAACCTCGTAACCGCAAACGGTGCACACAAACTTATACGTCTTCTTCTCCTCAGCCATGATGTTCTCCTCTCGAACGTGACTGCTGGTGTACTTACTTATTAGTATATATTCTCAATAGTATAATGCAAGTATTTTTAGAACATTTCTAGCCTTGATACGACGAGGCTTTGGGCGGCGTCTTGCCCTTTAGCACCTTGTGATAGTAGTCGTACGTCAGCGGCGTCTCGTCGCTCAGGCGCTCGGCATCCTCGACCTCGCCAATAAACAGCAGATGCGTTCCCACATCCACAGTGTCGATCAAACGGCAGCTAAACAGGGCCGCCGCGTGCTCGGGCACATAGGGCATGCCCAGAGCCGTCTCGCGGGTCTCGTATTTGGCAAACTTGTCATAATCGCTGCTGGTGCGGAACCCAAAGTTACCGATGTAGAGCATGTCGGCGGTCTGACCGATCACGGTCAGCGCGAACGCTTTGGCCGATGCGATGACGCCCGAGGTGACATTGTCCTTGTTCACGGCAACCGAAATACGCGGCGGCATGGACGTCACCTGCACCGCAGTATTGATGACGCAGCCGGCGCGCAGCCCGTCTGCCGCAGCGCTCACCACGTACAGACCGCTCGGCATGGTAAAGAACGCAGTTTTGTCCATAACGATCACTCCCCTAGCTCGGGTTGGAACCTCATGAATGTATGTACCCACAAAAAAGGCGGCACCCATAACGGACGCCGCCTTTGAGACATATGTGTCAGAACAGTAAGAAAGATGAGACGCCCGCAGTTGCGGTGAAATAGGGACTGAATAGCCCCTCAAACAGGCAAAACAGTCCGTATTCCACCGCAACTTATACAGAGTACCTAGCGGTTGCGTTCCTTAAGGGCGCGGTCGATCTCGCGTTGGACATCACGCTTGGCCATGTCCTCGCGCTTGTCGTAGAGCTTCTTGCCGCGACCCAGACCCAGCAGCAGCTTTACGCGGCCGTCGGTATTAAAGTAGAGCTCCAACGGAACCAGCGCATAACCACGGTTGCGAAGTTTGCCGTCAAGAAAGTCGATCTCCTTGCGGTGCAGCAGCAGACGACGCCGACGGTCGGGATCGCGATTCCACACGCCACCATGGCTATAAGGGTGGATATGCAGTCCGACGAGCCAGCACTCGCCGCCACGAATCAGCGCAAAAGTGTCAGTGATCTGACAGGCGCGCTCGCGAATCGACTTGACCTCGGTGCCGCTCAGCTCAATACCGCACTCAAACGTCTCATCGATAAAGTACTCGTGATGTGCCGAGCGATTCTTGGAAATGAGTTTGCGCTCGCGCTTACTGGGCATCGCCGGCCTCCTTGGCGCCATCGGCGTTTGAGCCCGCAGTCTCGCGCTTTGCCTTGCGCTCGGCATTGAGCTCGGCATCGCTCTCGCGCACCAGTTTGATAATCGCCGCGCAGGCCTCCTCGCCCACCAAGTCGCGAGCACGTACCGTCAGGCGCGTCGCCTCCTGCTTGTCGCCGTCGCTTGCAGCATCGGTCGCGCACATAATCAGGCAGATGGCAATCTCGGCCGAAGGCGAGGTCGGCACGCCTTGCAGGGCCAATTCACCCATCACGTGGTCGTCGCTCTCATCAGCGGCATCCGGATAGGTGGTATGGATCTTGTTGAGCAGGCGCGTCGTATGCGCATCGTTGGGCGCCAGGCGCAGCGCCAGACGCGCGCAGCCCACGGCAGCCGAAACGTTCTCGGTCTCGGGCTCCAAGAAGTACTGACCTAGATTGGCGTAAGCGCGGGCGGCGCACTTGCCATCGCTTGCACGCTCCAGCACCGAGAACGAGAGCGATGCCCATTCCTGCTTGTCCTCGAGTGCACGGAACAGCTCGGCCAAATCCAAGCGATAGTTGCAGTTCATGGGGTCCCAACGCACAGCCTGCATCAGGGCATTACGAGCGCTTACATAATCCTGCTGGCGAATGTAGGCAAACGCCATGTCAGAGTACAGGCGGTCAAACGGCACCTCGACCTGCACGAGCTCGCGCGGATCCTTCTCCACGCGGCGATAGGCCAAGCGCTCAAACTTGCTATCGAAGCTAAAGTATTGACGCTTCTCCTCCGTCTTGCACTCAGCATCAATATACTCCTCGGCGAGCTCCACCAGACGCTCCAGCAGCGGCGTCGCCGTAGCCAGGTCGCCCTGCGCCAGATAGTTCTCGGCATACGTGATGTCTTGCAAGCTGATGGGCAGATCCATGGCTACTCCTCGATCTGAGCGAAACACGGCAGGCGCCGTATATACGGTCAATACACAAAACCCGGGTCTCTTACGAGGCCCGGGCGTTCAATTTTGGTAGCCCGTACCAGATTCGAACTGGTGATCTCCGCCTTGAGAGGGCGGCGTCCTAAACCGCTAGACGAACGGGCCATATGTAGCAAATGCAATGGCTGGGATGGAGGGAGTCGAACCCCCATTGACGGAACCAGAATCCGCTGTCCTGCCATTAGACGACATCCCAATGACTGCATCGCTGCGCTCGGCTGTGCCTTTGCGCAAGAAAGAAATATACGGGAAGTCTCGCCGTGACGCAAGCCCCAATTTTGACTTTTTTGAAATTCAGTCAAATTGGCCTAATTTAGTCCAACCCGTGAAGGACCTGTGAAGCCAACCGCTGTACACGAAGGGCAAAACGCCGTGAGCGGTAGCCGTCAACCGTTGGCAGATTCTACCGTGAAAACGATAGCACCAGGCAACACAATCGAAGTATCAATGATCGCGTAGATATCGAGGCGCCATGGACGAAGAGCTTGATTACCTATGGGAGACCCTGGGCCTCGAGATCACTGCCGACCTTTGGCCCGAACGGGACAAAATTCACCCCACGTTACGCCCCGCCATTACTGTGGTGCAGGCAAAATACCGCCATGCATCCTTTTTGATCATGCGGATGTCATGGCACGCGGGACTCCCCGACCTTAAGCGAATCCAGGCAAGCCTCGTCGAGCTGTCCGGCATGCCGACCGTCATATCCGAGGCGCACCTGGAGCAGCGCCAGCGCGAGCGACTGCAACAGCAGCGGATTCCCTTTATCTGCCCCGGCGTTCAGGCATATCTGCCCTTTATGGACGAGGAGTACTGGAGCGGCAAGCCCAACAAACACGTAAAGGTCTACGATCCGCACGAATGGGCACAGCTGGCGGACTGACTGGGGCAGGCCCGCCGGCGGAAAGTGCGTCCCAGATTTCAAGCTCAAACTGGTCCCTACTTTCCCATCGAGCCCTCAACCGGAAACCGTGTCCCGCAATCGAAGCTCAGAATGGGACGTGCTTTCCGCAACCGGCCACTTTGGGAAAGTGCATCCCATTCTGGAAGCGAATTCCGGGTCGCACTTTCCGCAGCCGCTACAGCAACGCCTCGGCCCAAGCCGCTTCCCTAAAGCCGGGAATCGCAAAGTCGTCGCCCACCAGCAGCGGACGCTTGACCAGCATGCCGTCGGTCGCCAGCAGCTCGTAGCACTCCCGATCCGTCATGCCCGCATCCAGACGCGCCTTCAGGCCCAGCTCTCGATATTTCATGCCCGACGAATTAAAGAAGCGCCGCACCGGCAGCCCCGAACGAGCAATCCAGGTCGCAAGCTCATCAGCCGTGGGATTGTCCAAAACGATATCGCGATCGATATACTCTACCCCATGTTCGTCCAGCCATGCCTTGGCCTTCTTACAGGTCGAGCACTTGGGATATTCAACAAACAGTACAGTCATGGGAATCCTCCGAATATAGATCGGCCAACGCAGACACACGCCACACGAGGCGCCTTCGTATGATGGGCCAATTGTAGCCCGCGGGTCACACGTTAAACGAACCGTACCCCGAATCCGCGCTTGATAAACGGCAGCAGTTCCATTGCCTCGGGCGTGATATGGCCCGCAACGTTCATGCGCTCGTCACCGGGAAGATCGACCCGCGCAATCTCAAGCTCGCCTTCGTAGCGCCCATATCCGCTATTGCTCACAGCGATCGACCCCGCCTTTCGCGGCAGGCCGGCTCCGGCATCCGTCGGCACGGAATCCGGCTTAAGCTTCGTACGTGACTCCTGAGACCTAAAGATGAGGACACTCGAGTCGGGCCGGTCGTGATGAATCTGCCCGCGCACATAGGCATAACCGGGCTCAAGCTCGCATTGCAGGTCCACGTATCCGGCGGAAACTTGAGCAAACTGCGCCCAGCCCGCATCGGAAAGATCGGGGTCGCCGACCAACACAATGTCGCAATCGGCGCCATGTGCAAGCTCAAGCATATTGAGAGCAACCTTTGACGCGCGACCGCGCTGCGCCTCGACCGTCGGCAGTCCCTCGAATACCGGCCCGCGAACGTTAGCATCACCCGGCACAAAAGCCATGATTTCGAATCCAAGCGCCGCAAGACGAAGATTCGTCCGAGCAACATCTTCAAGAGCTAAACCGGTATAAGGCTTGGGGTAAAAATTGTGGCAGGCGGCAAAACGAGTCACATCGGCGCCGGCTTCACGCCACGATGCGATTTCATCAGAACTCACCGTCGATGCATTGACCACAATGCGAAATACACCGGACAGCTCCGCGACCCGCTGGGCGCTAAAGCCATAGTCCAAACGAAGGTATTCCAACCCCAGATCGCGCAGGTCCTCGATACGCTCAAGCCCGAGCAAATCGCACGTACGCGGCCCCACATCGGCAATGAGCGCAATGCCGCGGGCGGAAAGCAGCGACAGCACATGACGGACCTTATCGGCATACGCCGCTCCCCCATCCTCGGGAATATGCAGCGAGGTGAACGCATAGCGCGCACCCGCCGCGGCACCACGCTCAATCGTCCGCTCAATATCCTGCAGAGGGCTGGAACTGTCTCTTATACACATCTGACGCTGCCGACGACTCCTTACGTGTA
>URSP01000034.1:0-16665 GCA_900550515.1 uncultured Collinsella sp.
TTCCGTACAAGCGCCGCCAGGCCATCACGCGCCTCGCGAGCACGAACGCGCACGCGGTTCACATGCCGCTCGTAATCACCCGATTCCAGTAAACGCGCCAAAGCAACCTGGTCAACAGAGCTAACCGACGAGGCGTAAAAACCAAGGTCGCGCCTAAACCGCTCCATCAGCTCGTCGGGCAGCACCATGTACGCTAGACGCAACGCCGATGACAGGCTCTTCGAAAACGTGTTGGTGTAAATAACCGACTGGGCGGCATCGATCGATGCGAGCGCAGGAATCGGCTTGCCGGCAAGGCGAAACTCACAATCAAAGTCATCTTCGATGAGATACCGACCTGGTCGCTCGGCGGCCCAGCTCAGAAGCGCATAGCGCCGCGCAATGCTCGTCACAAGGCCGGTCGGATACTGATGGGACGGCATCAGGTGAAGGACATCGGTCCCGCTTTTCTGCAGAGTGCTCAAGTCCACGCCCTCATCATCCAACGGGATATGTCGAACTTTGCAACCCATAGCCTGATAGATGCGCGTCAGACGCAAATAGCCCGGATCCTCAACCGCATACACCTTGTCCGCGCCAAGCAACTGAACCAACATGGTATCGAGCAGCTGGGCGCCCGCACCGATAACGATGTTGTTGGGGTCGACATTCATACCCCTTGTCCCGTGCAGATGGTGAGCAATTGCGCGTCGCAGCCGAGCAGTGCCCTGCGCCGGTGCGGGCGAAAAGATTTCGCGTTCGTCTTCGGATGCTAGCGTCGCCCGTAGCGCGCTTTGCCAAAGCCGCGCCGCCTCCAAAGCGGAAGGAGAAAGTGCGTCGAATTGCTCGACCCGCCCGCGGACATCATGCGCGCTGGGGTCCACAGAGACGGCATCTCGGTCGATGCCCTCCGCAGCCGAAGCCAAAACCGGTGCATCCGAAAGCTCGCAAGCGTAGTAGCCACGACGCGGCATTGAGCAAATATAGCCCTCAGCGAGTAACTGGCTATATGCATTCTCGATGGTAATGACACTGATTCCCAGATGACTGGCAAAGGCGCGCTTAGACGGCAGATGCTCCCCCGCCGCAATACGGCCAGCAACAATATCATCTCGAATTTGCTGGTAAACATACTCATAGAGCGATGCTTCGCCGCGTTTTTCCAAATTGTAGTCAAGCATGAGTTTATCACCTGACCTTATTAAGCCATTCAATCTGGTATTAGTCTGACCTTGTTATTATCTCGAAAACTGAGTATTTTGCCATACCCAGCTCCCCGATAGGATGTTCCGTCAAGCAATGCACATGCCAACCAAGGGAGCAACCATGGCAGAACAGAACAGCAAGGCCGACCGCGTCAAACTCAATCGCGAGCTCGCGCAGATGCTCAAGGGCGGCGTCATCATGGACGTTACCACGCCCGAGCAGGCACGCATCGCCGAGGAGGCAGGCGCCTGCGCCGTCATGGCCCTCGAGCGCATCCCGGCCGACATCCGTGCCGCAGGCGGCGTCTCGCGCATGAGCGACCCCAAGATGATCAAGGGCATCCAAGAGGCCGTCTCCATCCCTGTTATGGCCAAGTGCCGCATCGGTCACATTGTCGAGGCGCAGGTCCTGCAGGCCATCGAGATCGATTACATCGACGAGTCCGAGGTTCTCTCCCCTGCCGATGACGTCTATCACATCGACAAGACCCAGTTTGACGTGCCGTTTGTCTGCGGCGCCCGCGATCTGGGCGAGGCGTTGCGCCGTGTTGCCGAGGGCGCCACTATGATTCGCACCAAGGGTGAGCCGGGTACGGGCGACGTCGTTCAGGCCGTGCGTCACATGCGCAAGATCCAAAAGCAGATCCGTGACGTTGTTGCCCTGCGCGATGATGAGCTCTTTGAGGCAGCCAAGCAACTGCAGGTTCCGGTCGAGCTGGTGCGCGAGGTCCATGCCACGGGAAAGCTTCCCGTCGTGAACTTTGCCGCCGGCGGCGTAGCGACCCCCGCCGACGCCGCGCTGATGATGCAGCTGGGTGCCGAGGGCGTCTTTGTCGGCTCGGGCATCTTTAAGAGCGGCGACCCCGCCAAGCGCGCAGCCGCCATCGTCAAGGCCGTGGCAAACTTCACCGATGCCAAACTCATTGCCGAGCTTTCGGAGGACCTGGGCGAGGCCATGGTGGGCATCAACGCCGACGAGATCGAAATCATCATGGAGGAGCGCGGACGCTAGTCCGGCAGAAAGGATCGCACATGAGCGATTATGCAGACCAAACGGTCGCCGTGCTGGCGGTCCAAGGCGCTTTTGCCGAGCACGAGGCAAGACTATCCGGGCTTGGCGCACACTGTATTGAGCTGAGGCAGGCGGCCGATTTGAAGCAGGACTTTGACCGTCTGGTACTTCCCGGCGGCGAGTCCACCGTTCAGGGGAAGCTGCTTGATGAGTTGGGCATGCTCGAGGAGCTTCGTGCCCGTATCGCTGAAGGCATGCCCGTCCTGGGCACCTGCGCCGGCCTGATTCTACTGGCTCACGATCTTGCCGCCCATGACGATAAGGGCACGCCGCGTTTGGCAACCATGGATGTGCTCGTCGAGCGCAATGCCTACGGCAGGCAGCTCGGCAGCTTTCGAACCAAGGGGCAGGTAGCCGGCATCGACGGTGAAGTGCCGCTGACGTTTATCCGCGCGCCCCGCATCGTTGAGGTGCACGGCGATGCCGAGGCCCTGGCCGAAGTCGATGGCCGCATCGTCGCCGCCCGCCAAGACAACCAGCTCGGCGTAACCTTCCACCCCGAACTCGACGAAGACACCCGCCTCCACGAACTGTTCCTACAAATGTAGGCATCGAAATCAACAAACGAAATGAGAGTGGATAATCTCCCACTTTAAGCTTGGATGCAGGCTCAAACCGGGAGATTATCCACTCTCATGCTATGTAGTCGTTGGGTGTTCTTAAACGACTAGTCAAACAAGAACGTCCCCAACGACTATCTTTTAGCAGGTCTGGATCATGGCAATGTCGATGTTTTGGCACCGACAGCGAGCGCCCACCAGAGCGAACAAATTGGCATGAAAAGAGGACGGCATAGACCTTCTGGTCATGCCGTCCTCTTTGAATGACAAGTTGTCGCTCTGGTGGGCGCGCAGCGTCAACTAGTTACGCGGTTTGGTAAAACCGCGTAACCCAACTAGAAGCGGTTACCGCGGAAGCCGCCACCGTTGCGGCCGCCACGGTCGCCACCGCGACCGCCGCGGTCGTTACCACGGTTGCCGCCGAAGCCGCCACGGTTGCCGCCGCGGTCGCCATAGCCACCACGGTTGCCACCAAAGCCGCCGCGACCGCCACGGTCGCCGCCACGGTCACCAAAGCCGCCACGGCCGCCACGGTCGCCACCGCGACCGCCGCGGTCGCCACGATCGCCAAAGCCGCCGCGGCCGCCACGGTCGCCGCCACGGCCACCACGGTCGTCACGGCCGCCGCGAGGACCGCGATCCTCGTCCAGGCCCATGGCGACGAGCGGAGCGATAACCTTATCGAGAGCGGCCATCAGCTCGGTGGCCTCCTCGTAAGAAAGCTCGGGCAGGAGCTTCTCCTTCTTGTTGGCAAGCTCGACCAGGCCCTCAGCGGCATCCTCGGCGGCGAAGACAACAATCTTGCGCATATCGCCCTCGGCGTCGTCGATGCGGCCGACCAGATCGGCAGCCTCGGCCTCGGCCATCAGGCCATCGAGCTCACGAAGGCGCATGCCCAGCAGGTCGGACATTTCCTTCTGCTCCATCTTGGGCTTGAGGTCAAGAAGCTTGATGGCGCGCTCGATGTTCGCCATGCGCTCGGCCTTGGCCTCCTCCTCCTTAGAAATAGCAAAGCGACGGCTACGCAGCAGGCGGGCGGCCTTCTGCATCTTGTCCATCAGCTCTTCGTCATCGTAATCAACGGCGGCCTCGACAACCTCGGCCTCCTCCTCGGCGGAAACCTCGTCAGCAGCCTCAACCTCGGCAGCTTCGGTCTCCACGGTCTCGACTGCCTCGACCTCGGCAGTCATGGTCTCGTTCTCGGTCTCGTTCATGATCTCTTCGTTCTCGGACATGAGACTCCTTCTTGGCCCTCTCGGGCATCATCGCCCCATTCGCGGGGCCCGTCGCGCACTCTTTGCGCTTTAAACATTCATGCCTCTCGGCAAAACGTCCATTAGTTTATGGTGTCGCCATCTAATCTAGCTGCAGAATCTATGTGCACACATTAATGCGACATGTGTGACTCGCGACGAGCGTACACCAGCGACGCCACAAACCCGACCACGGCAATCACAGCCGCCACGCGCACGGCAGCTGCAAATCCAATCGCCTGGGCAACGTCGGTCGCAACGCCAGCCGCACCGGCAGTCGCCGCAGAACTCGAGAGCAGGCCGATAAACAGGGACGGGCCAAACGATGCGGCAATCATGTTCCACGTGTTGAGCAATGCCGTTCCGTGGGGATGCTCAGCGGCAGGCAGCGTCTCCAAGCCGGCCGTTTGCGAGGGGCTCAGCACCAAACCGACTCCGGCATACACCACAACGGTCAGCGCCACGACGACGCCGATATTCATGCTTGCCGCCGTCATCGAGATGGCAGTCTGTCCCACGGCAATCAGGGCAAAGCCGACCGGCAGCAGCGGCCATGCGCCACGGGCGTCCATCACGCGTCCGCCCACAATCGAGGTCACGGCGTTGCAGGCAATCGCCGGCAAAATGAGCAAGCCCGCAATAAGTGCGGTCATGCCGTATGCGCCCTCAAAATAGAGCGGCAACAAAACGCTCATCGAGAACGTCGTCATCATCGACACCACCACAAGCAAGCACGCAGGCCAAAAACGAACGCTCGCCATGGGACGCACGTTAAGCACCGGATGCTCGAGCTTGAGCTGACGAGCCGCAAACAGGCCGAGCAGTACCATGGCGGCGAAGAGCGTCACGATGCCGGCAATCAGATTGGTCGAGAACTCGCCTACGGAATACACGAATGCCGTAATGCCGGCGGCGAGCAAAACAACCGACAGAATATCAAGCGTGGCGTTCGAACGCTCTCCGACATTCTGAACAAGCTTTACGCCCGCCGCAGCGACCACAATGCCGCCCACCAGCGGCACTACGAACACCGCCCTCCAGCCAAACAACGTGCACATAAGACCGCTGATCACGGGTCCAAACGCCGGCCCTAGCGTAATGCAGGCACCGCCCAGACTCAGATACAGACCAAGCTTCTCGCGCGGGGCGCAAGACAGCACCACGTTCATCATGAGCGGAAACAAGATGCCCGATCCCGCAGCCTGCAAAATACGGCTTGGCAGCAAAACGCTAAACGACGGAGCGATCAGACACAGGACTTCGCCGGCGACCATACATCCGCATGCGAAAAACAACAGCTTGCGCGTCGAGAAACGGCCGGACAGGAAGGCCATGATGGCCGTAAAGATCGACGTCACAATCATGTAGCCCGAGACGAGCCACTGCGCCGTGGTGGCACTCACCGAAAAGGCCGCCATAATGTCGTGCAACGCCACGTTAATGATGTTCTCGTTAAACGCGGCAACAAAGGCTGCAATATACATTACGACGAGAATCGCCGCAGTGGCCGATGGCGCTACTTGAACTTGTTGCTGAGATTTGCTCCCCATGCATTTCCTTCCTCTTGGAACGACAGTCGCATCGCCCCAGAGGAACAGTCCAGGGCGAAAAATGAGCCCTAGACTTACGCCAGACGCCGTACACGACGAATCTGGCAACATGGTCCAACGTTGAAAGATTGTAACGCGGACGCGCAGCTTTCCTTCCGCGCTATTATTAAAAGTCCACGAAAGCATAAGACATGAGGAGCCCGCCATGATTAAGCCCATCATGAAATCCGAGTTCTTTTTGCGCCTGCCTTCCGAAGACGCGGGGCCCGACGATGCCGCGACCGGGCAGGACCTCCTGGATACACTCCACGAGCATGAGCACGAGTGCGTGGGGCTCGCCGCCAACATGATCGGTGTGCGCAAACGCATCATCTGCGTAAAGGACGGCAACAGGGCGCTCCTGATGTACAACCCTCAAATTCTTGAGCAGGTCAATGCCTATCAGACGAGCGAAGGATGCCTCTCGCTGATCGGCGAGCGCCCCTGTACCCGCTATCGCCGCATTAAGGTTGAGTATTTGGACGAGAACTTCGTCCACCGCATCAAAAACTTCTCGGGCTACACCGCCGAGATCATCCAACACGAAATCGACCACTGCAATGGCGTCGTGGTTTAGGCCACCTGCCAAAATGAGGGTACCGGAGGCCTCCCTATGGATATCAGCCGCTTTGGCGAATTCGCCATCTTAGCGCAGTCACGCACGTTTCTTGATGCGGCGGAACTGCTTTTCATGTCGCAATCAACCCTCTCCAAGCACATCATGGCAATGGAGCACGAACTCGGCTGCAAGCTCATCGATCGAAGCCAGCGCCACGTAACACTCACCGCGCAAGGTGAAGCGCTCCTCCCCTATGCGCAAAAAATTGCGACGCTTCAGCACCGCTATCTTGCCGCCATTCAAATAGGCGCAGGTGAGCCGCTCGAGCACCTCACCGTAGGTTCTATCCCCATTATGGCCCCTTATGGGATCACGGACGCCGTCATCGATTTTCAGCAGGCGAACCCCTCATATTCTGTCGAGCTCATCGAAGGCGAGGGCGACACACTCAAGCGCATGCTCCTGCACGAGGACATTGACCTGGCCTTCATCCGTGACAGCGGCGCCATCGAGCCGGAGTTCAAAAAGATTCCCTTTACGACCGACCGGCTCGTGGCCGTCCTTCCGCTCGACCATCCACTCGCCGAATGTGACACTGTCGAGATAGACGACCTTATCGACGAGAATTTCCTCATGCTTCCCCAAGGCTCGTTCGTAAGCGAGCTCGTCCTTTCCCTTTGTCGCGAAGCTGGATTTGGCCCACGTGTTACGTTCACCGGCAAACGAGCCGAGAACATCATCTCTCTTGTCGCACGCGGCGCCGGCGTCTCATTCCTCATGCGCAAGCCGGCGGAATCGCTCGCCAGCGGAAAGGTAGCCCTGGTGCCGCTCGAGCCCGCGACCGCCTGCGAGGTCAGGCTCTACCTCAAGCGAAACGCCGCGCACTCGCAGGCGGTCGTCTCGT
The DNA here is from genome assembly GCA_900550515.1 of uncultured Collinsella sp. Classification (GTDB taxonomy): domain Bacteria; phylum Actinomycetota; class Coriobacteriia; order Coriobacteriales; family Coriobacteriaceae; genus Collinsella. Next base: position 7,122 of record URSP01000034.1, read on the forward strand.
TCATCGGCTTCCTCCCCTACCGTCAGCTCCTGCAGGGCGACCGTACGTCTTCCACCGCGGCACGACCGTCATAATCCCTGCTGCTCCACAACCGCAGACTAGTGTCCGCAAACACGCTGACAACGGCACAAAACACAAATATGCCTCGGGCGGCACGTCGCCGTCCGAGGCATATTTAGTTAAAGTGCGCAGACAGACTAGTCCACCGAGATGTTGAGCGCCTTACCGCCCTCGTCCTTCCTGGTACCGATCACCATAGCGGCGACAAGAGCCAGAACGAAAGCGACCACACCGGAGATGACAAGGCCGATAAAGCCCATGTCGATGCCGGCAGGGTTAATAAAGCTCGGAAAACCGAGCGGGCCGGAGGCACCGAAGGCATAGAGTTTGGCACCCATGAGGCCGGCGATGGCGCCGCCTACACCAGCGGAAATAAAGGTTGCCCACATAAGGCGCTTACGCGGCAGCAAGATGGCGTAAAGCGCAGGCTCGTTGACACCGAAAATCGAAGAGACAAGGGCGGGAATGTTGACGGCAGCATTTTCCTCGGAATCCTTGGTTCGGATGATCATGCCAAGCACAGCACCGGCGATGGCACAACCGCCTGCATACACGAGCGGATTAATGAGGTCATAGCCGTAGGTTGCGACATCGAGGAACCACAGCGGGATGATACCCCAGTGCAGGCCGAACATGACGAGCAGGCTCCAGAACGTGCCGATGACGAAGCCGGCGATGGCGGGCTGGAAGTTGATGAGCATCAAGATGATCTGGGCAACGATGTTGGAGAGGACCGTCATGACCGGACCGACCACAAGCAGGCCAAGGATGCCGCAAATGAGGAGCGTCAGGATGTTGGAGAAGAACGAGCTCACAAGCGCGGGCAGCGCGTTAGAAAGGGCCTTGTGCACCTTGGAGGCAATCCAGACGATAAAGATCGCAGGCAGAATCGTCGATGAGTAATTCTGCATGATCAGCGGGATGCCAAAAATATCACCGTAGACATTGGACTCGAAGACCGTGCCGGCGCCGAGCGTGTAGAGCGGATCTCCGCCCATAAGGGCAACGAGCGTCGGGTAGACGAGGATACCACCGAGCGCCATTCCCATAACGGGCTTAAGTCCGAACTTCTTGGCCGACGTCCAGCCAATGATTAGCGGAAAGTAATAGAAGACCGAATCTCCGATTGCCGAGAGCGTCACATACGTATTGCTGTCCTTGGCAAGCCAACCGGCAACCGTGCAGAGCGCGAGCATCGACTTGATAAAGCCACCGGCCATAAGCACGCCAAGAACCGGTTGCAGAATCTCGGAGATGATGGCAAGCAGACGCGAGAATGGATCGCTCTTTTTGACGTCGTCGCCTTCATCGATATCGAGCGCGGGTTTGGAGTCGAACCCGCCAATCTGAACAAGGTCGTTGTAGACGGCCTCGACAGTGGCACCAATCACGACCTGATACTGTCCGCCGGCCTGGATGACGTCAACGACGCCCTTCGTCGCCTTAAGCTCATTGGTCTGGGCGAGCGATTCATCCTTGAGGTGGAAGCGGAGACGCGTAATGCAGTGGCTCACGTCTAACACATTGTCTCGACCACCGACCTTTGTGATGATTTCATCGCAAAGCTTCTGGTATTTCATGGAATTCTCCTTTTCTGAGCGGGGCATAGCGTAGATTTCATGCCTCCGTAGTCGACGTGGGAGGACAAGGAACCCGCTTCCCCCTTTGAAATCCGCGGACGCACGTACGCCCGGGATGGGAAACAGCAGAGAAGATGGAAGATGCCGATCACATGGCAGTGAGCCTCATTGGCCCATGCCACGCAATCAGGCCTACAGACGCGAATCTGCTGCGCCGAGAAGTCTCGTCGTCTGGCAGAACTTGTCACACAGACGTTCCGGTTCGCCCTGGGGAATCTGAGTACGCTCGGTCTCAAAGGAGAGGCCGTACTCGCGTGCCGGAAGGAAATACTCAAAATAGCCGTTGGTGTAACCGCAGACTATTCCCTCGACCGGACATTCGCGCTTCATGCGAATGCCCAGGTCGCTGCCGAGTTCACTCGGGAACACAAAGAGATGCAAGCCGCCCAGACTGATGACGGCACACTTAAGCGTGAGTGAAAAGTCGTCACGGGCAACGGTGTGATAGAACGTCTGAGGCTCGATGCGGTCGAGAACGACCTCGCAATCGAGCTTGATCTGGGAAATCGCCTCGGCAAGACCGGTCGAAACACGCTCAACCTCGGGAATGCCGCGTCCCTGGCGAAAATTGCGGTCGCTACAGTCGCCAGCAGCACCGACGACCATGGCCGGATAGTAACCAAGACTCTGAGCGAGCTTTTTGCCGGTAAGACCGGCGAGTTCGCTCGTGAGCTCTGTGCAGTCGGGTCCGACGCAAGCGGAATGCACCGCCCAGTTCACAAAGCCCGCAAATGGCTTGCCTTCGGTATCGAAGAACGACACCACGATAACCTCATTGTCGGCAAGCTCACCGGGAATGATGCGGTTGTCGTAGAAACCGGTGATGACTTTTTTGCCCATGCGACAGGTCGCAGGTCGCGCGTTGGCGCGGCACTCTTCGAAGCATTGACAGATGGTATCGAGGAACCAGCGATAGTAGTCCTCGTTGAATTTTCCCGTCCACCAGCTGCGATGGTAGGCGACGATCGAAGTGTGGTCGTGCGTCGCGGAGAGCAGAATGCAGTCACGGTCGATTCCGTAGCGCTCGGCGAGCATCGTCTTAACCTCCTCGGCCATACTCTCCTCAAACTCGAGAACATCGGCGTTGAAGAGAAAAACTTCGCGGTCGTCCTGTTGGAAAAGAATCGCGTTGGCGAAGACGTCGTCATGGACGCCTGTCGCAGGCTCCAGACGGTTGGGGAGGTTACGGTATCCGATTAGATAGATGTCGCCTTGCGGGGTAATCTTGCGGCGTGCATGTCCGATATTCATGCAAGTTCTCCTTTTTGTCGCGCCGCGTTTAAAGCGGCAAGGATGGTTTGGAGGAGGCGCTCATGGGAGCCGGCGGCAAAGCCGGAGTTCATGGCCTCATAGGTGATTTTCTCGTACGCATCGGGGGCCGGCAGGTACTTCTGTCCGCCGTTGACGAGCGTGGCAAAGAACACAGAGCCGGACCGAGCGGCGCGCACAGTGGCGCCGAATGCACTCGAGACCTCGGGTTGTACGCCGACAAGCTCGACGTTTCCCAGCCGGAGTAGATAGACCCTCGTGCGCTGCTCGCCAGCGGCATGAAACTCATACGTTCGGTGCGGAGCCAAAGAGTGAAAATCGGCGCGTGTCTGAGCGGGCAGAAAAACGTCGACCGTGCGGGCACCGATGCCGGTAGCGTCATCCTTACGCGCCATGCGAGCGGCCTCGATCAAAGCATCGCCCAAGGCCTGCCCCTGCTGGTGCAGCATGCGGTATCCGTCCTCATGGGCATCGACCGTCTGCTTAACGCCGGCCGCATCGAACATGACGTTCATGGCGCGCTCCGCCGGACCTTGGTCGCCCGCGGCGCCTGGCAGCAACAGGGCAACGCCGCCCAGCTCGCGCTCGAGTGACATGGCGGCAAAACCAAAGAGGTCTCCGCTCGCCATGCGCCTCCCCTCGGAGTCGCGCGACCCGTCGAGCACGGAGGACTGAACGTCCGCCGTCGCGAGCACGGCAACATACTCGCCCCCGGCATCCCTTATGGCGAGTACGGGCATCGTGTGGTCGGCAAACCCCCTGGGATTCGAGCCCAACCACCAGCCGGCAGGCGTCTCGATGTCGCGATTAACGTTCACGGGGCATTCGCCCTCCACAGTGGCGAGAGTGACGGAGCGAATGCCCGCAACAGCGCGCTCGACAGCCGTGCGGGCGGCAGCGACGAGTGCTGCGCGATAGCGCTCGTTGCGATTGCGGGTAGCATCGTCGGCAAGATGCCCGGGAGTGCGGACGTGAGGCATGGAAAACGTGTGGGTAGGAACCACCCAAGAATAAGCACCGCTGCAATTGGCGGCATCCTCAACAATCTCACGCAGATCGGCGAGTAGAGCCGGAGCGATCGAGGTGACCTCAAGCGAAAGGACGCAGGCGCGTCGCCCCGTTCCCTCGATGATAAGGGCACGGGCGAAGACCTCATGACGGAGTTCGTCGAAACCGTCGAACGGCAACACGTCCCCAAGATCGATGGCCACACGAGCGGCCCCAGCCCTCATCTCTCCTTCGTCCATGGCAGATACTCCCCTCTGATTGCCGCTCACTCGACACCGTACAGTTGCTGCGCTGTACCGCCAAGCACAAGGTCGCTGTCTGTATCGCTCAGATTTGCAGCGCGAACGCAGGCGACACCCTCGGTGAGCCACTCGCGTTTAACGGGATAGCTCGTGCCAAAAACAATATGGTCTGCACCCAGCACGTCAACCGCACAGGCGAGGAGTGTCTTGCCCCAAGGCTGAGCATGGGACATGTCGAAATAGATGTTGTTCTCGAGGTGCCTGGAAACGGTCTCGGTATCGACCTGAAAACGGCCAGAAGCATCAGGGCGCTTGGGGCCATGAGGCAGCAGCATCTCCTTGAACGCAAAGTATGCGCCGCCGAGCATGGAGTGGACCATCTTGATATTGGGGTAGCGCTCAAAGAAATCACCAAAGATCTCTCGGCCGATCGCCGTAGTTTGGTCGACGCAGCGGCCATAAGAGCGGCGAAGGTTGTCGTACGCGAGAAGCGACTCGTTCTCGACCGGCACGGGAACATGGTGCACGTAAACGGTGACATGGCGTTCGTTCAGGTGCTCGAAAAAGCTCGAGAAGACCTGGTCGTCGAGATAGCGCTTGCCGTAGTGAGCGCAGAGCTGCACACCCGCAAAACCATCGTCGAGCCTGCGGTCGAGCTCCTCCAAATTCGCTTTGGTGCCAAAGGGCGGCACAGCGACAAGCGGAATCAGACGGCCACTTGACGCCTTCGCGTCAGCAGCCATACCGTCGTTGAAACGCCGGCACATCTCGAGCGACATCCACTCGTGACAGCCGGGGAGCTTGAGGATCGCCTTGTCGACCCCCGCCTCATCCATATCGGCCAAGCGCTTCTCGAGGGTGTAGTCGCCCTCAATGTAGTTAAGACCCGGAGAACCGGCGGGCATCTCGATCACGATCTGTCGTTTGCCGGCGGAATTCATGGTCAGATAGCCTTCGGTGTCATAGGCGCGGGGTACCTCGGCCAAAAACTGTTCGCAGAGCGTCTCGTCATGGAAGATGCGCTCGTCAAACCAGTAGGAATTTGCATCGATAATCATTGGTGGGGACCGCCTTTCATCTTGTCGAGAACATTCTAAAAAAGCGGACACACGGACATCAATTCCAGTTGAAGCACACTGTATTCCATTTTGGAATATAGTTTTCCGTTCACACGCGATTCCCACTCGCCCAAACGATCGAGACGCTGACAACGCGAGCTTTAACAGAAAACGGGCGACCCGAATCTGTTACGGGCCGCCCGTTAAATGACAGACTATCTCTGTCGTTATGATTGACGGTAATGGTCAAAGAAGTCGGCGAGGTCTTCAAGGGACTCTTTGAGTACTTCCATGCGCGGCAGGTACACGATACGGAAGTGGTCGGGCTCAGCCCAGTTGAAGCCGCCGCCACGCGTGATCAGGATCTTCTTCTCGTGCAGCAGGTCAAGGGCGAATTGCTCGTCATCGGTGATGTTGAACTTTTTAACATCCATCTTGGGGAAGATGTAGAACGCCGCACGCGGCTTAACCACCGAGATGCCGTCAATCTTGTTGAGCGCCTCATACACAAAGTTGCGCTGCTCGTAGACACGGCCGCCGGGACGGATGTAGTCGTTAACGGACTGATGGCCACCGAGTGCCGTCTGAACGATCGACTGAGCCGGCACGTTGGAGCACAGGCGCATGTTAGAGAGCATGTTGACGCCCATGATGAAGTCGCTCATGCAGCGCTGGTTGCCCGAAAGCACCATCCAGCCAATACGATAGCCCGCAATCATGTGCGACTTGGAAAGGCCGCTAAAGGTGACGCAGGGCAGGTCGGGGGCGAGCGAGGCAATCGAGACGTGCTCGTAGCCGTCCATGCACAGGCGGTCGTAGATCTCATCGGCAAAGATCATCAGCTGATGCCTACGTGCAACCTCGACGATGCCCTCGAGCACCTCGCGCGGATAGACGGAACCCGTGGGGTTGTTGGGGTTGATGATGACGAGGGCTTTGGTCGCGCTCGTGATCTTGGACTCCATATCCTGCAAGTCGGGATACCAATCCGCCTGCTCATCGCACAGATAATGTACGGGATGACCGCCAGCAAGGGTTGCGCACGCCGTCCAGAGCGGATAGTCGGGGCTGGGGATCAGAATCTCGTCGCCATTGTCGAGCAGCGCGTTCATCGAAAGCTGAATGAGCTCGGACACGCCGTTGCCCGTGTAGATATGCTCCATCTGAACGTTGGGCAGGCCCTTAATCTGCGAATACTGCATGATCGCCTTGCGCGCGGAGAACAGGCCACGCGAGTTGGAATAGCCTTCGCAGTCGGGCAGCTGCTGGCGCATGTCCTTGATGACCTCATCGGGCGTGCGGAAACCGAAGGGCGCCGGGTTGCCGATATTGAGCTTGAGGATGCGCTCGCCCTCGTCCTCCATACGGGCGGCCTCGTCGACGACGGGACCGCGCACGTCATACAGGACGTTATCGAGCTTGGTGGATTTAGAAAAAGTACGCATGGTGGTGCTCCTTGCAATTTGAGCTGAGGGATGGGGTTCGGGCTTGGAATCGTTGCGGGGTGATGATGCCTCGCCTTGATCGGCGTCGCCGGCAAGCAGCCAGGTAACATCGACCTCCAAAATACGGGCGAGCAGCTCAGCCACATCGCGCCGCGGGATCGTCTTGCCGCTCACATATTGGCTCATCTGACTCTTGCCGAGTTTTTTGCCGAGCATCTCCGATGCGCGGATCACGTCCGACTGGCGAACGTCGCGATCGGACATAGCCTGTCGCAGGCGATCGCTAAACGTCTCTTGGGCCACTAGAACCTCCTTGCTGGCAAAGTTCAATTTATAGAACACGAATTGAACCATGGTTCAATTTAGCAAGCAGTATAGCGCGGCACCTCATTCGAAAGTTCAATTTCATAAGAAAATGTACCGGACTCCGAGATTTGCCCAAAGCGGACAATGGCGTGTACGCGTTTAGAGGTATTCAAGGAATCGAGCGGCGGCAAGCGAAACGTCAGCCGTGCGATATATCGCATTGATCTGCCGATGGGGATGTCCCTCGAGCGAACGCACGGCAACATCGAACTGACAGCGGCGCAAGATGAGCGCGGGAAGAATGCTCACGCCCAGGCCGTCCTCGACCATGGCCATAATCGCATAGTCATCCCAGGTCGACAGCTTAGAGCGCACCGCCAGGCCCGCGCGGCGAAACAGCGGCGTAATCTCGTCGTCGCTACCGCGTTCCAGCAGGATAAACTGCTCGTTGGCCAAATCGGCAAGGGAAACGACCTCCGCGGTGGCAAGCGAGGAGTCCGCTGGCACCACGGCCATCAGCTCGTCTTGCACCAACGGTCGCGACGCCATGCCGGCGCCGCGTGGCTCGCGCGGGATAAAGCCCAGATCGCAGCGGCCCTCTGCCACCCATTGTTCAATCTCTGAGTAATCGCCCATCAGCAACTCGTAATCGACGTCCGGGTGATCGGCGCGAAAGCGCGCAATCACCGGCGGCAGCACGTGGGTCGCCACGCTCGAAAACGTACCGATGCAGATTTTGCCGCGCATGAGCCCGCGCATCTCATCCACCCGTCGCTGCAAGCGAGTGAATTCCTCACAGAGCGCTTCGACAGCCGGCATGACCTGCCGCCCATCGGCAGAAAGAGCCACGCCCTCGCGACTGCGGTCGAGCACCTTAAAGCCCCAGTCGGCCTCGAGATCGGCCACCATGCGGCTCACGCCCGACTGCGAATAGCTCAGGCGCTCGGCGGCGCGCGTAAAACTGCCGGCGCGCACGGTCTCGAGCAGCACCTGCATCTTTTGAATATTCGTTTCCACGGCACCCCTCCACCTTTGCATGAGTTTTTGTCATGTTATCCATGCATTATATTCGCTTTTCTTCTAAAGCCAGTTCACCCATAGTGAACATGCTCGGATATAGAGGGGATGGAAGCGCATGAACAACGGGTTGTTTACGTACTTAGCAGCATTGCTATTGTTTGGCTCCAACGGCATCATCGCCTCTGCCATCGCGTTGCCGAGCTCCGATATCGTGCTACTGCGCACGTTTTTGGGCGCCCTCTCGCTTGTCACTATCCTTGCCATCACCCAACGCCATAAGTTGCAGGCGCCATCTCGCCCCCGCGAAGCCGCAGCCCTCCTCCTCTCGGGAGCTGCGCTGGGCGCCAGCTGGATTTTTCTGTTCCGCGCCTACCAGACGGTCGGCGTCGGCGTATCCTCGCTGCTGTACTACTGCGGCCCCATCATTGTCATGGCGCTCTCCCCGCTCATCTTTGGCGAAAAGCTGACCGGCGGCAAAATCGCCGGCTTTATCGCCGTTGCTTGCGGTGCTTTTCTCATTGCAGCGCAAGGTCTAGGCGGCAATATGCCCATTGCAGGTATCGCCTGCGGCATCGCCTCGGCATTTTGCTATGCGCTGATGGTCATCGCTAGCAAGGGCGCGCCACACATCGAAGGCCTCGAGAACTCCACGCTCCAGGTGAGTGCCGCCTTTGTGACCGCGCTGGTCCTCACGCTCATCACGCAGGGTGCACCCTCATTCCTGTCCGCCGGCGTCGCCGCAGGCATCGATTGGCGCGCCGTCGTCATGCTCGGCGTCGTCAACACCGGCATTGGTTGCCTGCTCTACTTTAGCGCCGTCGCCAAACTGCCTGTGCAGACCGTCGCCGTTGTCGGCTACCTCGAGCCGCTTTCGGCGGTCGTGTTCTCCGCCGTCCTTTTGGGCGAAGCCATAACACCGGTCCGTCTGATGGGTGCCGCGCTTATCATCGGCGGCGCGATTTTTTGCGAACTCGCCGGCAAACGCGCAAGCGCCAAGGCTGGCATAGCCCAGACAGCACGTGCTTAAAAGCCCCTGTTTTGAAATGCTACCTACGTACATAAATAATCCCCAGCTGGGGATTATTGTCTAAAATAACCTGATGTGCCAAACTGCTCTTGTATGTATAAAGACGGCATAAAGATTATCTGTCCTAGACAGACAACCGGATGTCTAAGGGAGTCCACGTGGCACACAACAAACTGGAGGCAAACCCCCAAGACCAGCGTGGTCAAGGCGGGCACAGAGCCATCCCCCTCTCCGCTGGCATGCTGCTCGTAACGCTCGGCGTCGTCTATGGCGACATCGGCACGAGCCCCATGTACACCATGAAATCAATCGTCGCCAACAACGGCGGCATCGGTACCGTCAGCGAGGACATGATCCTGGGCGCGCTTTCGCTCGTCATCTGGACCATGACGCTCGTGACCACGGTCAAGTACGTGGTAATCGCCATGAAGGCCGACAACCACAACGAAGGCGGCATCTTCGCCCTGTT
>URSP01000035.1:0-15998 GCA_900550515.1 uncultured Collinsella sp.
CGCAGGAAGCTTGGATACGCCTAGGCGCGGTCCAAGAAATCGTCCGCACCCCCAAGGCCTTATCTACTCCGTATTCCACCGCAACTTTTTGTGGGGATCGGATTAAAGGCGGGGGAGTGCGAGCGAGTACGGACGCGGCGGTTGCTGATACGATAGGTACGTTAGCAACTGCCGCCGAGCGGCTCAAACGAAAGGAAGCCTGTATGGAGTCATCCGCCTACCCGATGCTCTTTAGCCCGATCAAGGTCGGTACGACCGAGGTCAAGAACCGCGTCTTTATGCCGCCGGTGTCCACCAACCTGGCCGATCATGGCTATGTGACCGACGACTTGGTCGATCATTACCGTGCCCGCGCCAAGGGCGGCGTGGGCCTCATCATCACCGAGGTCGTGACGGTCGAGCCTACCTATACCTATCTGCCGGGTGACATGTGCTGCTACGACGACACGTTTATCCCTGGCTGGGAAAAGCTCGCCGCGGCCGTCCACGAGTATGGCTGCAAGATCATGCCGCAGCTCTTCCACCCCGCCTACATGGCCTTTAACATTCCGGGCACGCCGCGCCTGATCGCTCCGTCCTTCGTGGGACCGTCCTATGCCCGTGAGGCACCGCGTCCTATCACGGTCGATGAGATTCACGAGCTCACGCATCAGTTTGGCGACGCTGCCGTGCGTATGCAGAAGGCCGGTGTCGATGGCGTCGAGGTCCATGCGGCGCACGCCCACGGCATGCTCGGCGGTTTTTTGACTCCGCTCTACAACAAGCGCACCGATGAGTACGGCGGCTCGCTCGACGCCCGCATGCGCTTTTTGCTCGAGGTCATCGCCGAGATTCGCGAGCGCTGCGGCAAGGACTTTATCATCGACGTCCGTATCTCGGGCGACGAGTACACCGATGGCGGCCTGACCCTCAACGACATGATCTATGTCTCGCGTCGCTTGGAGAAGGCCGGCGTCGACATGATTCACGTCTCGGGCGGTACCACCATCAAGCGCGGTTCCGCAATTCCCGCCGCCGGTACTCAGCAGGCCTCGCATGCCGCCTGCTCGCGCGAGATCAAAAAGCACGTCAACATTCCCGTTGCCACCGTCGGACGCATTAACGAGGCTTGGATCGCCGAGGAACTGATCGAGGACGGCGCCGCCGACATCTGCATGATGGGCCGCGCCAATCTGTGTGATGCCGAGTTCTGCAACAAGGCCGCTGCCGGCAACGCCGACGATATTCGCCCCTGCATTGGCTGCCTGCGCTGCCTGAACGGCATTATGTTTGGCAAACGCATCTCCTGCACCGTTAATCCGGACGTGGAGCGCGACGAGGCTGGCTACGAGCCTGCCGCCGAGGCCAAGAACGTGCTCGTTGTGGGTGCTGGTCCTGCGGGCATGGAGGCAGCCTACATTGCCGCCAAGCGCGGCCACAACGTGGTGCTCGTGGATAAGCAGGATGAGCCGGGCGGCGAGATGCGCATCGCAGCCGTTCCGCCGGCAAAGCAGGAGCTCACCCGCGTGATCAAGTATCAGTACCGTCGCCTGGCCGAGGCCGGCGTGAAGTGCGTATTTGGCACCGAGCTTACTGCCGAGGACATTCAGCGTGACTACGCGGGTTACGAGGTTGTCCTGGCTTATGGCGCCGAGCCTATCGCTCCGGCCTTTATGCAGGGCTTTAAGCAGGTTATGACGGCTGACGACCTGCTTGGTGGCAAGGCTTTCCCGGGCAAGAAGATCGTCATCGTCGGCGGCGGCACCGTCGGTTGCGAGACGGCCGACTACCTGGCCCCGCTGGTCAACGACCTGTCGCCGGCCAACCGCGACGTCACCGTCATCGAGATGACCAAGACGCTCGCCGCCAACGAGGGCGGCGCCGGTCGCGCGGTGCTCATCACGCGCATGCTCTCCAAGGGCGTTCACGTGCTGACCGAGGCCAAGGTGACCGAGATTACCGAGGATGCCATCAGCTACGAAAAGGACGGCGAGATCCACACCATCGCCGATGCCGATACGCTGGTACTTGCCATGGGCTATCGTCCCAATACCAAGTTGGCCGACGACCTTGCTGCAGCCGGCGTTACCACCCACGTGTTGGGCGATGCCAACAAGTGCGGCAACATCCGCGACGCCATCGGCGATGGCTACAAGGTTGCTTGCGAGCTCTAGTCAACCCCTTGGTGCATGTGAGGCCTATCCCCGCGGCGTCAGTCGGTAGATAGCAAAAAGCGGCGGTCGTCCCGTACATGGGACGACCGCCGCTTGCGTCAGCTGCAATGAGTCATGCGATTAGAGGTCCAGAATCTCCTTGACCTTGGCGATGATGGCCTCGTCGGTTGCGTTGGCAAAGAAGTACTCCTGGAAGTGCTCGCCGGCAAGTGCGCCCTTCACCAGGTCCTGATCGATCTCGCCCAGGACGTCGACGAGCGGACGCATGGTCACAGCGCGCACGCCGTCGAGGATCTTCTTGTTGCGCTGCTCGGGCTCAACGCGCTCGGCAGGATAGCCGTTGCCCGAACCAAAGCCAAAGAGCTTCTCAAAGGTGTACTCGAGGTTGAGCTCCTGGCCCCAGCCGTTCTTGAGGGCGAAGGGCATGGCAACGGCGTTGCCATCGTTGACCTGGGCAAAGGTGTAGGCGTCGAGCGGGTCGGCAACGTGGCCGCACAGCACGCCGGGGAAGGAGTTACAGGCGAGCATGGCGCCCTCGCCGGTGCCACAGCCGGTCACGACGTAGTCGGCAGCGCCGGAGTTGAGCAGCACGGCGGCCAGGATGCCGTTCTGCACATAGGTGAGGGGCTTGGAGTCGGCGTCGGCATACATGCCATAGTTAAAGACGGTGTGGCCCATGGGCTCGACAACCTTCTTAAGGGCAGCCTCGATCATAGGGTTCTTGGAGTTCTGAGAGTTTTCGTTGATCAGAGCGATTTTCATTGCGAATTACCTTCCTATTTCTAACTTGCGGTGGAATACGGACTGTTTCGCCTGATAGAAGCCAAAACCAATCCTTATCTCACCGCAACTCAAATGAAAAACGAGTGGATGAAACCTGATGTGGGCAGTTGCGGTGACGCTTATTGAGGCTGCTTTCCAATGTATGCGAGGATGCCGCCGTCGACGTAGAGGATGTGGCCGTTGACGAAGTTCGACGCGTCGGAAGCCAGGAACACGGCGGGGCCCTTCAGGTCCTCGGGCGTGCCCCAACGGGCGGCCGGCGTCTTGGCAATGATGAACTGGTCAAACGGGTGGCGGCTGCCGTCGGGCTGCGTCTCGCGCAGCGGTGCGGTCTGCGGCGTGGCGATGTAGCCGGGTCCAATGCCGTTGCACTGGATATTGGCCTCGCCAAACTCCGAGCAGATGTTCTTGGTGAGCATCTTGAGTCCGCCCTTGGCGGCGGCATAGCCGGCGATGGTCTCGCGACCTAGCTCGCTCATCATCGAGCAGATGTTGATGATCTTGCCGTGGCCCTTGGCGATCATGCCGGGCAGGCAGGCCTTGGACACGATAAACGGTGCGTTGAGGTCAATATCGACGACGCGGCGGAAGTCCTCGGCGCTCATGTCGAGCATCGGGGTACGCTGGATGACGCCGGCGTTGTTGACCAGGATGTCGGGCGTGGTGCCAAAGTCGGCCTCGATCTTGGCGATGAGCTCGGCAACGACGGCCTCGTCGGTGACGTCTGCCACGTAACCATGAGCCTCAAAGCCCAGCTCGCGGTAGTGCTTCTCGGCCTCGGCTACCTTGTCGGCGTGACGTGCGTTAAAGGCGATCTTGGCGCCAGCCTCTCCGAGCGCCTCGGCGATAGCCATGCCAATGCCATAGGTGGCGCCGGTTACCAGTGCGACCTTGCCGTCCAGACGGAAGCTGTCCATAAGATCAGACATAGCGATCCTTTCAAAAGAAACGTTCATCTATATAAGTCTTGCTTTTCATACAAGGTCAGTATAGGAGAAGAGGATGATTTAAAAATCAGATTCTCCTAAAATCAGGTGAACGTTCACTTTTAAAAGGTAAACGGTGATTTCGCCCTTGCCGCGCGGACGTTTATTCGCTCTGTTCCTGCGTGCCCTCTGCGATCATGTTACGGTTATACACCAGGTGCAGATACATCGCGTCGTGCGCGGCGGTGGGATTGCGCGAGGCGATGGCGTCGGCCACATCGCGGTGCGTGCGGATAGTTTCCTCGACGAGCTTTTTCCGGTCACGTCGATAAAGAGGGGGATGGATGCCTTGAGCACGCCCATCAGGCGGGGAACGACGAGGTTTCCGGAGCTCTCGGCAATGGCATTGTGGAACGCAGTGTCGGCGGCGGAGTAATCCTCACCGGCCTCGGCCAGGCGCTCGGATTCGTCGCAGAGCTCTTTGATACAGACGACCTGGTCGTTGGTCGCGTGCTCTGCGGCCATGCTGGCCATCTGCGGCTCGATCATAAAGCGCACTTCGAGTAGGTCGCGCGCCAGACGCTGCTTGTCGTCGATAAAGGTAAAGCCCAGCGGATCGTCGGCAACGCCGGGGTTTGATGCCACATAGGTGCCCGAGCCCTGCTTAATGCGCACGATGTTGCGCGACTGCAGCAGCTTCATGGCTTCGCGTACGGTGCTCCTGCCAGCACCCAGGCGCTCGACGAGCACAGCCTCCTTGGGCAGGCGGTCGCCTTGCTCAAGATGCTCATCCAGGATCAGTTGAATAATTTTCTCCGAAATCTGCTCGGGGAGTCCCGAATCGGCTCGTGCCACGCTTCACCTCATATCAAAAGAATTCATCAGAGCTATTCTAGCTCATTTAACAGAAGCCGCGGTGGTTCGCTCCGACAATGGAGAGCTGTAAGTAGCCGTTTACCGTCAAAAACAGATCGTTCAGGAAATACATCAGATGTATTTTGAAAAAATTTCCCTTTTAAACATCAGACCTATTGAAAACACGCTATAGTCTAAGACGAATTCAAAAGGTCTGATGAATTGGAGGAAAGATGTCAGACCCAACGTTTATGGCCGACCCCACCAGGCTGGTCATCGCCGCTATCGTGGGCATCGCGCTGCTGCTTGCGCTCATCATTAAGTTCAAGCTGCATCCTGTGCTTTCGATGATGGTCTCGGCGCTCGCGATCGGCATCGGCGCCGGTATGCCGCTCGACCTGGTGGCGGACACTGTCACCAAGGGCGTGGGAACCACGCTGCAAAACATCGCCCTGCTCATTGGCCTCGGCTCGATGTTTGGCCAGATTCTTGAGGAGAGCGGCGGCGCCAAGAAGATCGCCCAGACCTTCATCGATACCTTTGGGCAGGGTCATTCCAGCTGGGCGCTGGGCATTACCGGTCTGGTTATCGGCACTACGGTGTTCTTTGAGGCCGGCGTGGTCGTTTTGATCCCACTTGCGTTTAGCGTGGCATCCCAGACCAAGAAGTCGACGCTCTACTACGGCATCGCACTGCTCGCGGGACTGGCCGCTGGCTATGCGTTTGTGCCGCCTTCGGCCGGTTCGGTTTTGGTCGCCGGCACGCTCGGTGTCGACCTGGGCACCATGATTCTCGTCGGTATCCCTACCGCCTTCATCGCCATGGCGATCGCCGGCGTCATCTGGGGCCGCAACGTGGGCGGTCGCATCTTTACCGATGTTCCGGAGCACTTTACCTCTGCCGAGGGCGCGAGCGACGAAAAGGAGCTTCCCTCCTTTGGCATGGTGCTTGCCATCGTGCTCACGCCGCTTTGTCTGATTTTGCTGGGCACGCTGTCTTCTTATATCCCCATGCCCGCCGAGCTCGCCTCGATTCTCGCCTTCCTGGGCAAGCCGTTCGTCGCTTTGACGCTCGCCACGCTCGTCGCGATGTATCTGCTGGGCGCGCGCCGCGGCTACTCCGGCGCCGAGCTCAAGGCCTTGCTCGACCGCTCTCTTAAGCCCGTCGGCATGATCTTGCTGGTTATCGCCTGTGGCGGCGTCATTCGCTGGATGCTGCAAGACTGCGGCTTGGGCCAGGTTATCGCCCTATGCTCGAGGCCTCACCGCTGCCTTTGGTGGTCGTTGCCTTTTTGATTGCCGTCATGGTGCGTGCCTCTGTCGGCAGCTCCATCGTCGCTATGACTATGGCATCGGGCATTATGGCCGCCATGCCCGCGGTTGCCGGTGCTTCGGTGCTCATGCGTGCCGCTATCTGTCTTGCCATCTGCGGCGGTGCCACGGCCCTCTCGCACGTCAACGATGCCGGTTTTTGGATGTGCTCCTCATTCCTGGAGATTGACGAGAAGACCACCCTCAAGTCCTGGACCGTTATGGAGACACTCATCGGCCTTTCGGGTCTTGCCTGCGCCCTGGCGATTTCGCTCTTCGCCTAGTTCGCGTAGCTAAGCATCTTTTGCCGAGTGCATCGCTCGGTACCCATTTACACCTGATTCATTAACCAACGATTGGTACAACCGTTCAAACCAAAAGAGGAGAGCATTATGGACGAGAAGACCAAGGCACAGATTCAGCAGGAGGCAGCCGACTTGGTTGCCAAGCTGCAGCCGCGTTCCGGCAAGTTTCGCACCATCAGCCCCGAGATGGACCCGCTGCGTCTGGGCTCTGGCTGGACGATCGAGGACCTGGACAAGCCGCAGGTCATCATCGAGTCGACCTTTGGCGATTCGCACCCGGGTTCTGCCGGCCTGTTCGAGCTGGTCGAGGAGGTCCGTGCCGGCGTTGCCGAGGCTGGCGGTCACGGTGCCCGTTACTTCTGCACCGATATCTGCGACGGCGAGGCCCAGGGCCACGACGGCATCAACTACTCGCTGCCCAGTCGCGACATGATCGCCAACATGATCGAGATTCATGCCAAGGCCACCCCGTTCGACGCCGGCGTCTTTGTTGCCAGCTGCGATAAGGGCCTGCCTGCGAACCTTATGGCCATGGGCCGCATCAACATCCCCTCCATCGTCGTTACCGGCGGTGTCATGGATGCAGGCCCCGACCTGTTGACCCTGGAGCAGCTCGGTGCGATTTCTGCCCGCTACGAGCGCGGCGAGATCTCTCGCGAGGAACTTGAGTTTGCCAAGCACAACGCATGCCCCAGCTGCGGCGCCTGCTCCTTTATGGGCACCGCGTCGACCATGCAGGTTACCGCCGAGGCCCTGGGCCTTATGCTCCCCGGCACGGCCCTGCTGCCCGCAACCAGCTCCGATCTGCGTGAGTTTGCGCGCGAGGCCGGCCGTCAGTCCGTGTGGCTCTCCGAACACAACCTGTGCCCGCGCGACATCGTGACCAAGGAGTCCTTCGAGAACCTCATCATGGTCCACGGCGCCATTTCCGGCTCCACCAACTCGCTGCTGCATATCCCTGCGATCGCCCGCGAGTTTGGCATCGAGATGTCCGCCGACGACTTCGACCGTCTGCACCGTGGTGCCCACTACCTGCTCAACGTTCGTCCCGCAGGTGAGTGGCCGGCGCAGTTCTTCTACTATGCGGGTGGCGTGCCGCGCATCATGGAGGAGATCAAGTCGATGCTCCACCTCGACGTCATGACCGTCACCGGCAAGACCCTCGGCGAAAACCTCGAGGACCTTAAAAACAACGGCTACTACGAGAAGTGCGGCCGCTACTTGGAGAAGTGGAACCTCAAGCGCGAGGACATCATTCGCCCGTTTGACCAGGCTTTTGGTACCGATGGCTCCATCGCCATTCTCCACGGCAACCTTGCCCCCGAGGGCGCCGTCGTCAAGCACACGGTTGTTCCGCGCGAGATGTTCCAGGCCACGCTTAAGGCACGTCCGTTCGATTGCGAGGAGGACGCTATCCACGCCGTCCTGACGCACGAGGTCAAGCCCGGCGACGCCGTCATCATTCGCTACGAGGGCCCCAAGGGCTCTGGCATGCCCGAGATGTTCTACACCACCGAGGCTATCGCCAGCGACCCCGAGCTGGGCGCGAGCATTGCCCTGATCACTGACGGCCGCTTCTCCGGCGCCTCCAAGGGCCCGGCTATCGGTCACGTTTCGCCCGAGGCTGCCGTGGGCGGCCCGATTGCCCTGATCGAGGAGGGCGACCTTATCCAGATCAACATCCCCGAGCGCTCGCTGTCCATCGTGGGCATCGCCGGCAAGGAGATGGAGCCGGCCGAGGTCGACGCCGTCCTGGCCGAGCGCCGAGCCGCTTGGAAGCCCAAGGCTAATCGCTATACCTCCGGCACGCTCAAGTTCTTTACCGAGCATGCAGTTTCCGCCATTCAGGGTGGCTACATGGAGTAGCGCCCATGCGCATCAAATATCTCCTCTCATAGATGCGCGGCACAAAGAGCCCCGAGCCACGTCACCGGGGCGCGTTGTTCAGCGCCGCCGGGGCGCTCCACTCAAACGACAAGAGACGTCTTACGCAAGCGCCCGCGTCCGTGGATAAAACCACGGGCGTGGGCGCTTCACTTTATTCCCGGCCGCTTTATTCCCAGCCCTTCCACACGTCAGGCTCGTAGCCAACGGTTGCCTGGCGGCCGTTGCGAACGATGGGCTCACGAAGAATCTGCTGGTTATCGAGCACCTTTTCGAACTTCTGGTCGGCAGCAAGATACTGTACGAGCGCAACCGTGTCGGCATCTTTCGCCTTTGGATCGATCGCAGCGTCGATCCCGCCGACGGCGCGCGCCACGCTTTCGAGCTCGCCTTCGCTCAATTCTCGTCCGTCCATGATACGACAAGGGAGCCGAGCAAAAACAGAGCAGGCGGAGATGGAGGAGGACGGCGACCGACCGTCGGCAAGAGTCGGCCGGATCGGACTGGCGCCCAGCGCGCGCCGGCGATACGCTCGCAGCTGCACACATAGCCGATGTACAAGCTCGCCGCGGCGTTCCCTCGCCCCGCGGTGTGGCGATAGAGAAGCACGCCACCCGTCAACGATGGCGCCTCGGTGAAGAAAATCAACGTCTGGGTTACATCCCTTGAAAGGGGCGAAGACGGCTGCTAGAATGCCTCCCCGCTATGAAGGATTTGACCAAAGCATACATCGCAATTCGGCGGCCCCTGGTATACGGGGCCTCTCCTGTTGTTCCCCAAGTGCGCTCTGAGCAGCCGCTTTCTTCCTGTCGTATCTGATGCACGCATAGCACGTGCATGTTATTTCGCCCGTGGGCCGGCGCGCCTTCGGCGAAGAATCGAATAGATACGAAGGAAGCTTATGTCTGATAATTGTACGGTCGCGCCTGCCAATGGGCGCATTACCGGTACCCAGATCCGCATCGTCGCGGTCGTCGTCCTGGGTGCCTTCTTGGCGCTACTGAACCAAACGGTGATGTCGCCTGCGCTGCCGGTCATCATGTCCGATTTCGCCATCGATGCCTCGACTGCCCAGTGGATCATGTCCATATACCCGCTGGTGAGCGGCATCATGGTCCCCGTTTCGGCGTTCCTTATCGACAAGTTCAGCACCCGCGCGCTATTCTTCGGGGCGACGCTGGTGTTCGCGCTGGGCACGCTGCTGTGCGCCGCAGCCCCTGATTTCCTGTTCCTCATCATCGGTCGCGTGTTGCAAGCGGCGGGCTCAGGCGTGCTCATGCCGCTTGTCTCGGTGGTTCCCATGCTGGTGTTCCCCGTCGAGAAACGAGGAACGGCTATGGGCATGGCGGGCATCGTCATGTCGGCGGGTCCCGCGGTCGGCCCCGTCGTAGGCGGTGCGGTGATCGACACGTACGGCTGGCGCACCATGATCGGCGCCATCGTCCCCCTCGCAATTCTCGTGCTGGTGCTGGGCGTGTTCATGCTGAAAAACGTGGGCGAGCTGAAGAACCCCAAGCTCGACCTGCCCTCGGTCGTCCTCTCCACCATCGCCTTCGGCGGACTTCTCTACGGGTTCTCGAGCGCCTCGTCGATGGGTTGGGGCAACCCCGTGGTGCTCGGCTCGATCGTCGCGGGTGTCGTGTGCTTGGTGCTGTTCGTCGTACGCCAGGGCAAAATCGAGGACCCGCTGCTTCAACTGGGCACGCTCAAGACGCGCGAGTTCCGCGTGGCCGCCATCATCGTCACGCTCATCAACGCCGCATGCCTGGTCACCAACACGCTGTTGCCGTTGCTGCTGCAAACCTCGCTTGGCGCTTCGGCCTTCGAAACCGGCATGGCCATGCTTCCCGCCGCGGCGGTGGGCATCATCATCAGCCCTATCTCCGGCGTGGTGTTCGACAAGTTCGGTCCGCGTGCCATCTCGATCGTCGGCCTGGCCCTCATGACCGGCGCCCTGTTCCTGCTCTCGCTTTCGACGGTAAACACGCCCATCTTGGTGGTTGCGCTGTTCTGCATGCTGCAGTCCGCCGGCCAGTCGCTCGCGAACATGCCGGTGAACACATGGGGTGTCAATGCTTTGAAAAATGACATGATCGCCCACGGCAACGCCATCGCGAACACCGGCCGCCAGGTCGCCGGCGGTTTGTGCACGGCGCTCATCATCACGGTCATGACAAGCGTCACCGCGTCGGCCGGCGTCGATGCGAGCATCCAAGTAGCCACCGCCGTGGGCGCGGGCGTCGCTTACAAGGTGTGCGCGGCAATCGGCCTCGTTTCCCTTATCTGCGCCATATTCAGCGTGCGCACCAAGAAAACCGCACCGAAAACGAAGGAGGCATAAGCGATGTCCGAGATTCTGTCCGAGCGCATCCCGCTCGAGCTCGAGGGGACGCCCGTTTCGAGCATCATGATTGAAGAGCCGTTCACCTGCACGCAGGATTGCACGATTTCCGACGTGGTGCGCATGCTCGCCGAAAACGAGGTGAGCAGCATGCCCGTAATCGATGAGCGCAACCAGGTGGTCGGGTTCATCTCCGACGGCGATGTCATGGGAGCCATCGCGCAGCATCGCGCTCACACCATCTTCACGGGCGGCGACGCGTCCATGCTGTACTTCGACGATCAGAGCCTTGAGCAGCGCATCGAAGACCTGAAGGATCGCTGCGTCATGGATTTCGCGACGCGCCAGGTAGTGTGTGCCCGTCCCGAGCAGAGCATCGCCCGCGTCGCCGCGCTGCTGGCGAAGAAGAAGTTCAAGAAGCTTCCTGTGGTTGATGACGAGGGCAAACTCGTGGGGGTCATCCGCCGTTCCGCCATCACCAAATACATCTTCGGCATCCTTTTCCAATAGGGGCAGGTCGCACTTGAGGCGAACATCTCGAGGCATCGAGCCAGCAACTGGACTAGACAACCTTGACACGCACGCGCTTTCCCTCGATGCTTCGGTAAGGGGAGCTGCGAAAATCGCAGCACGGGTGATCGGCGCCGCGCCCCCGAAGGCAAAAGCGAACACGGGAGCGATACGATGGGAAAAGTCCTGGACGAAGATTTGGTTTATGAGATTCTCTCCGTCGTGGCAGAGATTCCGGCGGGATGCGTCGCCTCGTACGGTCAGATAGCGCGCCTCATCGGCAGGGAGAAAAACTCTCGCCTGGTCGGAGCGGTGCTGAGCGAGGCGGATCGCTACGGCGATTATCCCTGCCACCGCGTCGTCAACCACGCGGGACGCCTCGCGCCAAACTTCCCCGACCAGCGAGCACTACTGACGGAGGAAGGAGTTGCCTTCCGAGACAACGGCTGCGTCGACATGAAAAAGCACCAGTGGAACGAGTAGCCAGGCAGCGTAGCGTCGAAAGGAGCGACGCCACGGGGAACGACCTGCGCCCCGCCGCCGGACAACCTATGGCAAAGTGACACGTCCCACAAAGAGCGGCGCACCAGTACGAGACACGACCGCGACGTAAAAAGACCCTATGATACTCGTAAGCATCTATCTGATTGCCCGCCTCGAGGTACCCAAAGAACGAGAGATGCCGAAACCCCTAGACAAAGAAAAAGGTCGGGAGCTTTTATGCTTCCGACCTGAAGTTTCATGGTCGCGGGGGGCGGATTTGAACCACCGACCTTCGGGTTATGAGGTCGCTACGACGTTGTTTCATTCAGACATTTCGACCCAAATTGAAGTCAATATAACTCCAGGTCATTTGATGTTTTCATAGATTTACGAAAGAAAAGTACGCGGAATAATTCGACCCAAATTCGACCCACAACGAGCTTGAAAGCGGTCAGGCGGAGCATTACCCTTGGGGTGTGACCCCACGCAGGGCCCACCACCAAGGGTAATGCCCATCCGCCCCAGCCCTTTGCGCCATTCCGCGCAACCGAGCGCGATTCTCAGGCACTTCAGGCAAGGAACACGATGAACGACCGACCTCTCGTCATAGGCAAAGGAACGAAGCAACGCCGCGACAAATACACGTGACGCTACCGTCACAGCCTCGGCAAGGATCCGGTCACGGGCAAATACCGCTATTCGCCGTGGCAGACCATACATACCACCAAAAGCCGAGAGGTCGACGCCGCACTCGAAGCCTACAAGGCAGAACTCAACAGCGGCACCTACGTCCAAAAATCGAGGGACACCGTCGGCTCGTACGCAAAAAAGTTCCACGACAACCGCGAAGGAACCATCACGCCGCTCGCCTACTCGACATCCTACTCAATCGAGAACCGGACGCGCACATCACATGCGTGATGCTCATGCTCGACACCGACATGAGAAGGGCAGAAGCCCTCGGGATGACGTGGTCCGATGTCTCCGTCGAGAACAGAAGCATCCTCATTGAGCAGCAGTTCGCGGCCGATCGAAGCGTTCGCTCGCCCAAAAGCAAGAAAAGCGTGCGGAGGATCTCGATAAGCGAGACGCTGACGTCGTATCTCGAATTCTGGAAAAAGGAGCAGGCCCGCGAAATGGAAGCCTTCGGCCTGGAACAAGTCAAAGGCACTCCGCTCGTCCACTCATTCGAACGAACGAAAGACAGGCATCCCCAAGTCAACTTCATGGACCTGAATGGGTTTTCGCGCTGGTTCAGAAACTTCAGCGTCGAGAACGGGTTCGGCAAGTTCGAAGGCGTTCGAACATACCATTATGTGAAGGAAACTGTCGACGGGGAAACGATTTCGAAGCGTTATGAGCATAAAGAGTGGCTCGAATTGAGGGATTACCTCAGGAAGCATCCCAAGGTTCGCGAGGCGAGGCATATCAGCACATATGAGAGCGAGCACCTTCATTACGGATATTCGGGCCTATCGAGCCACACCGCTACTGCCGCTACTGCCCGCCAGCTTCCGAACCAGCGGGCGGTAGCAGCACCCCGAACATCTCGCCGACAGCGCAGAGAGTCGTCGACCTGGCGGCCAAGGCCGACATCGAGGACGTGATGCTGTGCGACCTGCCCGGCGTCCTGTCCTTCCTAGGGCTGCCACCTGAGACGGAGATGCCGCCGGGCAACAAGGGGAAGACGAAGCTCAAGAAGCTCTACAGGAAGGTGGCGCCGAACAAGGCATACCACTCCGGCGAGCGCGCCAAGGATTTGATCTCGCACCTCGACATGGCAGAGATCAGGGCATCGGCGCCCGTCCCGCTCGGAGAGATAGACAGAGCGGTCGTAAGCGGCTGATGTAACTTCTGACACCCTAGAACTTACATCGAGCCCCGATTCGAGCTCGGGGCTCTTTTCGTCTAGATTGGGGACGCATGGCCGGACGAAAACAATTTGCGTCTGGTAATAAGCGTACGAAAGCGCAATTTACGTCTTAATTCCGTACGCAAATCAAGACGAAAATCGTTTACGTCTGCTTTAAATCCGTACGAAAACGGTTTTCGTCTTGCAGGGCAGTTACCGCTTCTACAGTTCAACTTCCAGTTCGGCTTTGTGTTCGTAGAGGTAATTGCGCATGTAGGGGATGGCAAATGAGACCTTGCCGTACGAGGGGGCCTCGATAATCGATTCTCTTAACAGGCGGCTGCGGACGGAGCTCACCTGTTGAGGCGTTTTGTTTAGGGCATCGGCAACCATGCTGGTCGAGCTCGTCTGCCCCAAAGATGCCATGCTCAGCAGATAAGCGATGCACGTGGGCGGAATGCGCCGCAGCGCGGGCTCAATCACCATGGCGCAGAAGCGTTCGCGTGCCGTTGCAATGCCACGCTCGGCTTCTTCTTCTCCAATAATCGCTGTATGTGCACGTCTTGCCAACTGCCATGCGTAGTATCCAACGAGTTGGATCATGAAAGGATAGCCTTGCGTTGCCTCGGCAAGTTGGCCGGCAATACCTGGCTGCAACTCCATGCCAGACGCTTCAATGGTTTCCTCGAGGGAGTACGACACTTCGGTTACTGCCACAGCCTTCAGGTCAAAGGGGAGGGCACGGCGCAAAAACGTAAGTGTCTTTCCGTTGATGATGCTTTCAATCATCGAAGGCAGCCCAGCAAAAACAAAGGCGATATCAAGGTCTTCGCCGATAACCTGCTGAATCGCAATGGAGAGCGTTCGGACCTCATCGAGCTCTGCGTCTTGAACCTCGTCGAGAGTGATGAGCAGGCCATTTCCATTCTTGGATATTGTCTGTCTCATGGCGTCGCGTAGCGATGGACCGATTCGCTCAATGTCTATGCTGCCGATGGATATGCCAGCTACGGTGGGCTCAAATCTGGCGTGTTTGGCCTGGAATTTGGGCTGCAGCTGTTCGAGAATGCGCTGGCAAAGTCCCTCGGTTGCGACCTCTTTTATGACCGTCCAGCCACGGCTTTGCGCCAAACGTGAGCACTCGTCAAGGAGGACCGTCTTGCCCGTTCCACGGACGCCGGCTATGCGCATTAGGCGCCCCGGGGCACCAGGCCCGTTGACGAGGCCCTCATTGAATTCTTCGAGCACATCTTCGCGGCCGATAATCGTGGGAGGTGTTTTACCTGCTGTGGGCTTAAAAGGGTTTGTTTGCATGTGAGCCACCTTTGCTCAAGATATAGCAAGATATAGCAAAGTATAGCAAGATATAGCAAAGTATAGCAAGATATAGCAAAGTAAGCGCTACTCGCGGGTTTTGCGGTGGTGCTATTTTCCAAATGCCGCGCGGATAAAGCGCTGGTCGAACAGCTTGTTGGCAACTCACGAGGGCTCGGGGTGCCAATTTGGGATGGAGTGGTGCTGTGCCACGAATAGGGCCTATCTACTACGTTTAAGCCGCAGAGGTCAACCATAGCCGGCTTTTTCGAAAATCGACAAGCTGCCTACCTACGGTTTTGTTTTCACGGTTTTCGGTATGGCCGAGGCTGTCCGTGTTAACGTAGTAGATGGGCCACTTTTGTGGCAAGGGGGCCGATCTGCGGGCCAGGGTAGCTAAAAGAGCCCCGTCCCAAAAAGACTGATTGGGAGCTGGGGCGTGTCGATGCGATAGTATTGCATGGTGGTATTCGACTAACCGAGGGTTTATCCGAGGGCTTTATGGAACAGCACCAGCATTATCAGAGCCTGCAAGATCAGGCATACAACGCATTACGCTCCAAGATTATCTATGCCGAGCTCAAGCCCGGCACGCGCCTTTCGGCGATTGGTCTGGAAAAGGAGACGGGAATCGGGCGCACGCCCATTCGCGAGTCCTTTGTGCGCCTGCGTGAGCAGGAGCTGGTGGAAACGCGTCCCAAAAGCGGCACCTATGTCTCAAAAATCAGCATGGAGCGCGCCGAGAACGCCTGTTTCTTGCGCGAGAAGCTCGAGAGAAGCGTGCTTATTAAATGCTGTTCGGCCGCCTCGCCCGAGCAAAAGCAGCGGCTTGAGCAGATTCTTGCCGAGTCCGAGTCGCTCGACCATGGCGAAACGCGCCGTTTCTTTGACCTGGATAACCTGTTCCATGAGACATGTTTTGAGATTGCCGGTCGTCACATGTTGTGGGATTGGATGAAGAGCGTCAACACGCATTTTGAGCGATACAACTGGTTGCGTATGGTGTCGCAGGATCTGGATTGGGAGCCGATTCGTCGGCAGCATCGCCGGATTCTCGAGGCCATTAAGAGGGGCGATACCGATGCGGCGAGCTATCTGGCAGAGACGCACTTGCACCTGATGCCCGAGGAGCAGGGCCCGGTTATCGCCTTGCATCCCGACTATTTTGAGCTGTCCAAAGACTCGGCCATCTAATCAATCCCCATATAAGTTGCGGTGAAATAGGGACTGTTTGGGGGTGCGGACAGAAAGTTGGACCGCGGGGCGGTCCGGACTGGAGGTT
>URSP01000036.1:0-15924 GCA_900550515.1 uncultured Collinsella sp.
AGATCTAGTACGGTCTCGTGGGCTCGGAGATGTGTATAAGAGACAGCGTCGGGTCGACGGTGGGGAAGTCGTTGGTCGTGAGCGGCCACACGCTGCCGTCGGCAAGCGTGACTGTGCCGGCGTCGTGATCGATCTTGTCGAGCAGCAGGCGGTCGGTCATGTCGAACTCGGGGTGGCGCTGGATAATCTGGCCCTCGAGCTTAAAGAGCAGCACGTTGATGGCCTTGATCAGCGGAGTGATGGACTCGCCGGCGGTGTAGGTGGCATCGGCAAAGGCAACAAGCTCACGCAGCGAGATGCCGTAATCGTTCTCTAGAATCTCGTAGTTGTCGTAGCGTAGGTTGTTGCGCAATACCGTGGCGATGCAGGCAGGCTCACCGGCCGCAGCGCCCATCCACAGCAGGTCGTGGTTGCCCCACTGGACGTCGAGTGAATGGTAGGTGAGCAGGCGGTCCATAATCTTGGCCGCACCGCCGCCGCGGTCGAAGATATCGCCCACCAGGTGCAAGTGATCGACGGCCAGGCGCTTGATGAGCGAGGCGAGCGACTCGATAAAGTCGTCGGCGCTGGCGGTCTCTAGGATGGACTCAACGATGCGCTCGTGATAGCGCACACGATAGTTGTTCTCATCTGGATGCGTGTGCAGCAACTCGTCGATGATGTAGGCGTAATCGCGCGGGATGGCCTTACGCACCTTGGAGCGGGTATAGCGGCTCGAAAGCGAGCGGGCGACCACAATGAGCTGGTCGAGCATGGTCTTGTACCAGGTGGGCGAGTCCTCGCGCCGGCTGCGGACCAGCTCGATCTTCTCGCGCGGGTAGTAGATAAGCGTGCACAGCTCGCCCTTTTCGTCAAAGGTGAGCGTGTCGCCAAAGATCTCGTCGACATGTTCGCGCACGACACCCGAGCAGTTGTTGAGGATGTGCATAAAGGCTTCGTACTCGCCGTGCACGTCGCTCATAAAATGCTCGGTGCCCTTGGGTAGGTTGAGGATGGCCGAGAGGTTGATAATTTCGGTAAACGCGGATTGTTCGGTGGGGAACTGTCTCGACAGCAGGCGCAGATACTTGAAGTCTTGCGGGTTGCGATCGAATGCGACCATGAAACACCTTCCGATGGGGCTGGTAAAACTGATGAAACAGCGTCAAACGTTTATCAGTATGCGCCGCTTTTGTTTCGATTTTGCGCCAGCGGCTGAATTGTCGGCTGAACGGTTTGGTAAATCGATTTAGTTGAGGTAGATATGGCGGTTGAGTGGAGACGACAGAGGATGTTTTCTCAGATATTTATGCGTGGAGTCGGTGGAGACGATGGTGGTAAAGATGTTCGCTATTTTTGGTTCGATTTGGTAAATAGTGGACATATGTACAGTATGTAGGCTCACTGTGCGATAATTTGCGCAGCAATGAGTAAGGAGCCTCATATGAGTGATTTTGTCCTGACCTGTGAATCCGCCGCCGACCGAACCCGTGAGTTCTTTGCGTCGCGCAATATCCCTGTCGTGTGTTTTCATTACGAGATCGACGATGTTGTCTATACGGACGATCTGTATCAGTCGATTACGCCGGACAAGTTTTTTGCCCAGATTGCCGCGGGCGCCATGCCCAAGACGTCTCAGGTGAGCGTGGGTGAGTACGAGGAGTTTTGGGAGCCGTTTGTTGCCGAGGGTAAAGACGTGCTGCACCTGACGTTGTCGTCGGGTATTTCGGGCACGTATGGATCGGCCTGCGTTGCGGCGCAGATGCT
This sequence comes from uncultured Collinsella sp., assembly GCA_900550515.1. Taxonomy (GTDB): domain Bacteria; phylum Actinomycetota; class Coriobacteriia; order Coriobacteriales; family Coriobacteriaceae; genus Collinsella. Next base: position 1,747 of record URSP01000036.1, read on the forward strand.
CGCGGATCGCTATCCTCAGGGCGGCAAGGTGCGCGTTATCGATTCGTTGGCGGCGTCTTCGGGCTTTGGCCTATTGCTGGAATATGCCGCCGACGTGCGCGATAGCGGCGCTTCGCTCGACGAGACGGCCGCTTGGATTGAGGAGCATAAACTCAACCTGCACCACTAGTTCTTCTCGACCGATCTGTCGAGCTACCTGCGCGGCGGTCGCATTTCGGCCGCGAGCGCGATTATCGGCACAGCGCTTAAGATTTGCCCACTTATGACGGTCGATTGCGAAGGTGGGCTGTCGCCACGTGAGAAGATTCGCACCAAGAAGCGCGCGATTTCCGAGATGGCTAAGACCATGATGGCACACGTGCAGGACGGTGCGGATTATTCGGGTAAGTGCGTCTTGTCCCATTCGGCGTGCCGCGAGGACGCTGAGGCCGTTGCGGCGCTGATTGAGGAACAAGTTCCGCAGCTCAAAGGCAAGATTGAGATCAACAATATCGGTGCTCTGATCGGTTCGCACACCGGACCTGGCACGGTGGCGCTCTTCTTTATGGGCGACAAGCGCGTGGATTAACTTGACCCATCACGTCGCGCACGATTGCTCAAACGAAAACGGCCCGCCTCACGTTTGTGGGGCGGGCCTTGCTGTTGCGGTTAGCGTTTCTTTCCGCGGAAGAAGAAGCCGTGCAGCGAGGGCTTGAGTCCACGGTTGGCGCGACGCTCCTCGATATGATCGTGGATCGAAGCGACGCGTTCGATAACCTCGTCGGGAATCGGCACGTCGGGATTCATGTTCTCGACCTGACTGACCTCGGCGGCGGCAACCTGGTCGATAATGGGCACATCGTCGCGCGAGATGACGGGCGTGGCGTCTTCCTTCATCTTGCGGTAGCGCTGCATCATGTCGGTCTGTAGCTGCTGGGCCGAAGGCGGCGTCCAGATGATGGCGTTGGCGCCGGCGGCGATGGTCTCGCGAATGCTCTCGGGCGTCTTGCCGCCCGGCGCGATAAGCGGCAGGTTGGGATAGTGCTCGCGCAGCTCGCGTAGGACCTGGGGCGTGTTCTTGCCGGCGGCGATGTTGAGAATCTTGGCGCCGGCGCGCACCTTGGCGTGGGCATCGTCGTCGCAGCGAACGACCGTGGCGATGACGGGGATGTCGGCGATGTTGGTGATGTGCTCGACCATCTCGGCAGTGGCTGGGGAGTTGACCACGCAGCCCGCCGCGCCCTGCATCTCGGAGACGGCTGCCATCTGCACGGAGCGCTTACCGGTCGTAGTTCCGCCGCCCACGCCTACAAAGACCGGGCACTCGGCGACGGTCAGCAGCGCTTGCGTAATGGCGGGCTGCGGCGTGAAAGGGTAGACCGCAAAGACGGCATCGGCGTTGGAGTTGCGGATAACCGCGACGTCGGTGGTGTAAATGAGCGACTTGATGCGTCGGCCGAAGAGCGTAAAGCCGCTGGCCTCCTCGATCTCGTCGGGCATGCGAAGGGCCGCCTTGCGCAAACGCCCGTCGATGGGCAGCGGCTCCATGGGGAGCAGTCCGTTGGGGGTCACGGCTACCTGGGGCTCGGTGAACTCGTCTGCGAGCTCGACCTCGGAGAAATCGACCGAGGCGACGATGTCCTCGTGAACCTCGGCGGGTACATCGATGGGAGCTTGGTCGTTTGCCGCGGCAGGCGTGTCGAAGGAGCTGGTGCCGACGAAGGCGTCGACGCGCTCATTTAGATCGTTGAGGGTATCCATGGAGTCTCGATTCTATGTGATGACGGCCGGCGCGATGCAGCCGGAATTGCGAATGCTAAATCGTTTGACGAGTTGATTTTTCCCCGCCGTGCCATCCGTTAGACCGAAGGGCAGGCGAACGTGAAGGAGCTGTGGTGGCGGGGATCGAGGTGCTATCTTGAAAGTCCCGTTTAAAAGAGAGGTGACGCGGTATGGAATTGACAGCAATGTTTGGCTCGATTGGCCTGTGTGTGGGCGCAATCGTTGCCGCCGCGGTCATCTACTTTGTGGTCACGGCCATTAAGGGCAAAAGGGCCGAACGCAAGGAGCGCACGATGCTTAAACAGCATCGCGACCAGCAGGGCAAACGCGCACGGAGATAGCTTGTTGAGTTTTGGATCCGTGCGCTAGCTGCGTTTTCGGATCAGGGCAATGTAGAAGCCCTCAAAGTCGCGGCTAGGCGGAATGGTCAGCGTACCGGGCATACCGTTGGCGACGGCCGAGACATGGCCGGCAGCGATGGCCTCGGTGAGGGCGTTGCGCTCGATATGCGGCTCCTCGCCGGCATCCTGGGCGCGACGCGTTTCACTTTCGCTCGGTGTGCCGTCGAGGGGGATAAGCTCGCAATCCATGTGCTTGTCGAGGGCCTCTTGCAGGGCGTCCTCGTTTTCCTGCGGCATGATCGAACAGGTGGAATAGACGAGCGTGCCGCCCGGTTTGAGGGCTCCCATGGCGCGGTCCAGAAGTGCTCGCTGCGAGCGGGCGCACTTGTTCAGCAACTGCTCGGTGAGGCCGCGCAGGCTTTTCTCGTTGCCACTGATGACGGTGCCCGTGCCGGTGCAGGGAGCGTCGAGCAGGATGCGGTCAAAGCGGAAGAACTCGTCGAGCTCGCGTGCGTCGATGCGCATGACGGGCACGTTTTTGGCACCTTGGCGGTGGAGGTTGGACTCAAGCTTTTCGGCGCGGGGAATGCTCATCTCGCAGGCCGTGAGGTGTGCCTGGCCCTGGGTGAGGGCGGCGATCTGCGTCGTCTTGCCGCCAGGGGCTGCGCACATGTCCAGGATGTCCTCGCCTGCCTGGGCGCCCAGGACCAACGGCGGCATCATGGACGACAGGCTCTGCAGATAGATCTTGCCGTCGCGGTAGATGTCGAGATCCCACAGATCGGAAACCTGGGCCTCGGGCAGGATAAAGGCGTCCGGGTACCAGGCGACGGGGTTGTGGGCGATGCCAGCGGCATCGAGCGCCGCAGCGATGTCCTCGGCGGTTGCCTTGAGCGTGTTGGCGCGCAGCGTGACCGGGCGTGCGGCTGCGGCGCCAAAGCCCTCGATCATGAGCTCGGCATCGGCGGGCGCATAGGCGCCGGCGACCGTGTCGACCATAAAGCGCGGCAGGTCGGCGGCGGAGTGTTGGGCGGCAAGCTGGTCAGAAAGCTCGGTAGCAGCAAACTGCCTGAGCTTGAGCTCGGCCTTGACCTGCTTTTTCTGCTTACGACGACGCGGCTTAGACATCCGTCTTTCCTTCCATCAAAATGATTTTTCTGGGCGCCTTGGCGTTTGCCTAGTACTGGCTCTCGTGCTTGCTGAAGAAGTCGAAGCGCGGGGGCAGCGGCTTCACGCGGTGCTCGCCGGGCTTCTCGCCCAGGCTCTCCACAAACTCGTCCGTGGAGGCAAAGATGTTATCCCAGCTAAAGAACGCGACCGGGTCGACGTCGAAGTACTCGCAGATGAGCTCGCAGCCGGCCGGCACAATACCGTGCATGAGCACGGTCGCCACGCGCAGCTCGGTAAAGGCGTCGACCAGGGCCTGCGTCATGGCGGCGTTGGCTGGCTCGCCCTCGAGCTTGTTGGCGGCCTTGGAGGCGTCGCTCCAGCGCTTGTTGGCGGCGCGCAGGTAGTCGTCGCACACGGCAAGCGCGCGGTGCGTCTCGAACTTGTACATGGCCTGCTCAAAGGCGAGAGCTGCCTGCTCGGCAGCCTCGACCACGGCGGCAGAGGCGGCACCGGCGGGGATGCAGCCGTTGCGGTAGGGGCTCTCGTCGCCTTCCTTGACGGCGACGCCGTAGAAGCAGCTGCGGGCCAGACGGTTGAACACGCCGGTCAGCAGCGCACTCTCCTTAAGGGCCGGGTCGATAACGCGCTTGTCGTCGCAGGCGCGCACCTCGTTGCCGTCCTTGTCCTTGCCGGTCACACGCGTGTCGTATGCCTTAGGGCTAAAGCTCACTGGCTTTTCGGACAGGCCGAGCGACAGCCAATGCGCGCGCATCTGCTCGCAGGTGTAGTGGTTGAGCAGGTCGTCTGCCGGCGGGGGAGGCGTCTGCGAGGACGAGCTTGCCTTTTTGCCCATGTAGAGCAGGTGGTAGCAGGCGCTGACGGTGCTCTGCGTGAGGTTCCAACCCAGGGCCTCCCACATGGCGGTCTGCGCGATGCAGTAGAAGTAGATGTTGTCCTGGCCGATGAACTGGTAGATCTGCGCGTCGTCAGAGCACCACCAGTCGCGCCAGTCGAGCGAGCTGTGCTGGTAGGTGGGTGCGGGCACCTGCGTGGAGTCGGCAGCGGGCTCGCCCATGAGGGCGGCATCCTGGGCGGCGACGCCCTCGGTCACGCCGGCGGCCTTGGCATCGCGCGCGAGCACGGTACGCGTATAGCTGATGGGCGCCCACAGGCTCTCGGGCCAGCACCAGCAGGTGACGTCGGAGACGCCATCGACCTCGGGCACCGGAACGCCCCAGTCGATGTTGCCGGTGATGCGGAAGGGCACGAGCGCCTTGCCGCTGCGGAAGCGCACGCCACCGTTGGCGAGCACTGCGTGGGCATCGTCGCGCTCCTTCCAGCTGGGGAAGGTGACGGTAAAGCTGCTCTTGTTGCCCTCGGGCTCCAGCACGGTGTGCTCGGGAAGCTGATCCTCGACGGCATCGAAGGCCTCGCGGAACTTGTTCTGGATGTAGAGCTGGGCCGGCAGCAGCCACTCCTCCATGGTCTTGGAGACCACGGAGCGAACCTGCGGGTTCTGGGCGAGCTTGGCGGTGTAGGTCTTCATAAAGTCGAGGTAGGCCGGCAGGTCAAAGTAGAGGTTGTCGACCGGGCGCAGCTCGGGCACCTCGCCGGTGAGCTGGCTCTTGGGCGCGATGAGCTCCTCGGGCTCAAACTGGTGACCCAGGTCGCACTCGTCGGCGTAGGCTTTCTCGGACTTGCAGCCCTGGATGGGGCAGCGGCCGATCACCTGACGGCCGTTGAGGAACGTGCCGGCCTTGGCATCGTAGAACTGCAGCGTGGAGCGCTTGGAGATGGTGCCCTGCTCGTGCAGACGCTCGATAATCTCGGTGGTCACCTCGTTGTGAATCTGCGCAGCCGGCTCAAGGCCCGAGCCGCCGTAGATGTCGCAGCTGATGTTGTAGTTGTTGAGGGTCGCGGCCTGGCGGGAGTGATTGGACTCGACATACTCGCTAATGGACTTGTCGTAGCCCTCGTTCTCCTTGAGCTTGCGGTAGCTCTCCATGATGGGCGAGCCATAGCAGTCGGTGCCCGAGGTGAAGATGACGTTCTCGCGGCCCAGGCGGTCGCGCAGGAAGCGGGCGAAGAAGTCGGCAGGGACAAAGACGCCGCCAACGTGGCCAAAGTGAAGGCCCTTGTTGCCGTAGGGCTCGCCGGCGGTAACGATGGCGCGGCGAGGCCAGCTGGGACGGTCGTTCATGGAGTATTTGGATGCCATGGGACTCCTTCGCATATGGTGAGGGCGCGGCCGGGCGCGGGGCTCGGCGGCGCGGTGGTCAATTCGTGCATATCGTTCGACATTATCGCACATGCGGGCGGGTGCGTGGCAGGGGCGCTATCCTAAGATGCTATGAATGAGATTTCCAACATACATGCGTTTGAGGACGAGGATTTTCTGCACGCCTGCTTTGTGTGGGGGATGGCCGTGCTTGGCGCATTTGCCGTGTGTCTGGTGCCGGTGTTTATGCTGCTGGGCGGGCCTGCGGACTTGGATGCGGCTGACGCGGGCGGCTGGATGGCCGTCTTGGGATGGATAGTCGGCTTGGCTGCGATCTCAATGGCGTCGTTCGCCGTGCACGAGCTGGTGCACGGTGTGTTTTTTAAGCTGCTGGCGCCTGCGGGCGCGCAGGTGACCTTTGGGGCGAATCTCGAAACCTGCATGATTTACGCCTGCGCCGAGGGCGTTGTGTATTCGCGCCGGCGATACGTGGCGGTTTGCCTAGCGCCGACGGTTGTTTTGACGACAGCGTTTGCCCTGGGGTTTGCATTCTCGGGCTATCCGCTGCTGTGCTACCTGGCGGCCGGCTTGCATTTGTCGGGCTGTGTGGGCGACTGGTATTACGTGCGGACCATCCTACGCGACCGTCGCATTGTCGCCTGCGAGGACACATCCTTTGGCGTCCGATTTTTCGCAAGGTAGTCTTTTTGGGATGATTTTTCTGGGACGGGGATGTTGATGAAGCCGTTGTTGTTGCACGCCTGCTGTGCGCCGTGCTCGCTGGAGCCGGTTCGCCTGCTGCGCGAGGAAGGGTTTGAGCCCACAATCTGCTGGACCAACCCCAATATTCAGCCGCACGATGAATGGCAGCGGCGTTTGGACGAGCTGCGCCGGTGGTGTGCCGATGGCGACATCGAGCTTATCGAGGCGGGGGAGGACCGGGAGCGCTGGGAGGCCGGCGTGGCCCCGCTGGGCGCCGATCGACCCCGTCGCTGTCGCGCGTGCTATGCCCTGCGCTTGGCCGAGGCATGTCGTGTGGCCCAGGAACGCGGGTTTGAGTCTGTGGGCACGACGCTCGCCGTCTCGCCGTATCAGTTGTTCGAAACCTGCAATGATGTGTTGGAGCGTCTAGCTGCCGCCCGCGGTCTTACTCCGGTGATTCGCGATTTTCGCCCGTATTACCCCGAGGCCACGCGTCGTTCGCGCGAGCTTGGTATGTATCGGCAGAATTACTGCGGCTGCCGATTCTCGGCCGTCGAGGCGGCCATGGACCGCGCCCGCATCCGCGACGAGCGCAAAGCCGCCAAAAAGTAGTTCTTTTGGGCTGGGACTTTGAGCTGTCTGTGCGGTACGGTCGTTTTTGGGAAAGTCGATTTAATTAAGCGTGTGATCGTGGCTCGCTTGATACCAAACGACGACTCCTATGATTCTAATCCTCCGTTTGTTAAACATCAGATCCGGACTTGCTGTTGCATATGAATGGGACGACAGCACAATCATGTCGTTTCCTTCTGCAAATCGCCTAATTACCGGTGTTTTACCGTCTGCGAGCGCCAATACAGCACAGCCGTTCCAAGGCTTTGCGGTGGTATCGACAAGTAGTAAGCTGCCGGGAGGGTAAATGCGGGACATTTCGTCGCCTTTGATTTTAACGAAAACGCTATGTGGGTGACGTTTGGCTACGTCTACAGGTGCGCAAGCATTTTGTTGGCCGTGCGTGATGCGGCGCTTTTGCGATTCGATATCGATGACGGGAAATGCGCCCTCCATTTCGTGGATAGCAGGGTCTTCGTCGGTGACGATTCTTTTATTTGCGAGCTTTACGGCCAAACCGTTTTCCTCGCCAACAAGTTCATCGCGGGTGCAACCGAAGAGCGCTTGTAACTTTTCAATATAGCGCTCACGGGGGGCATACCGACTTTTTTCCCAACGACAAACGGTCTCTTTAGATACCCCCAACATCTCTGCAAGTTGCGCCTGACCAAGATGCTCCATGGTGCGGAGTTTACGAATATTTGCCCCGAAGCCCATGGCTATAGATCCTCTCGCCACAGAGGGAGGCATAGACAGTTTGTGCCACCATAGCCTTTGGTGAGCTCGTCAATGGATAGCGGGAATAATTCCATTCCTGCTTTCTCAAGCGCTTCGTTGGTCCAAACGTTTTCTTCATATACGCATAGTTTTCCTGGCGAGAGCGCAAGGATAGACGTTGCGTTGTTCCGGCGTTCTCTTTCGTAGGCGGTTTGATTCCCGCCTCCGCAGTCAATTACTTTTATTGGTTCGCAACAGGCTGCAGAGAGTATTTCCGGAATCGTGCGATCGATAGGAGTGATCGTAAGGCCCCTTCCGGATCGTTTTAGTTGAATGCTGTATGCATCAACGGCATTGCATATCTCACGATCGATGAGGAACGCGTCGTGATCAATTCTACTTATGAACGTATCGAGGTGGATACGCAGCCCGTCAGAGGGGACTCGAATCGCAATTAGCTCGGTGGTTTGGAATTTATTTGAGGTCAGGAGCTCTTTGGCAAGTGACTCGACGGCGGCGGGTTCAGTTCGGTCAGAGATTCCAACTAATATTGTCTTAGCACTGATAACAATAATGTCTCCGCCTTCGATATGGTAGCTACTCCTGTTCAAATCACATACTGGAGTTTCTCCCATGATCTTGTGGTGGGTGAATATCTGCCGGTATAAGGCGACCTCACGATCACGCTCAGGCCAATACATATGATTTAAGATGATGCCGTCTCCGACTACCACAGCGGGATCACGAGTGAAAAAAAGCGTGTTGAGGGGATTGACCAAGAGCGAGGCGGGATCAAATTGCTCGTGCACGAGCGCCCGTAGTGTTTCCGACTGGTTTGAACATAGCTCAGTGTCTCCAAAGCGAATGCCGTTAAGTACTATATTCACCAATTCCTGGGTGTTCTTAGCGTTCTCAAACAACTGGGTTATTGTCTCGAGGAACTCTCTGCCTGTTGCCCCGCTGCAACGGAGGTAGTCATCAATAAAATATTTAAGTGATTGGGGCTCAGTTTCAAGTGAGTCTTCGAGAAGGTCCCTAATTTCAATGGTTTCTACGCCATGCTTCTCAAGCAATTGAACCATGGAATCGTGCTCATACATTGCTTTGTCGAGGTCAAAACGACCGCTCCATTTTCGCAGGGAGAAAACTTGGCTGAAGTCGGCATCAGGGTAGTTTTGTGTTTCAGCTCCTGGTCGATGGACAAGTACGGCTTTTAAATGACCGATTTCATTTGTTATGTGTATGCCTTGCATGTCTGTCTCCTGTCCTGCTGGTTTTTATATAAGGCTAAGGCAGGTTCCTTGTTGTGTTGCGGAAAAGTTAAAAGACGTATGTAATTGACAAATAACATCAATTTTCAAAATCAGATTGATTAATAACGTCACTTTAGCTGCCGTTCATAGGTGAAAAGCGACACGATGGCGATGGTTGGCCGACCACCGCTGAGCAACCTCATACATTGATGGTGCCAGCTGGATAGATGGGAAAAGGAATGAAGGAGGAGATATGGCAGCGGAAAGTTCGAAAGGCATCAAGCAGTTCAAGGTCCCGCACGTATATGCGATCATCTTTGCACTTATGGTCATCTTCGCTGTTCTCACGTGGATTGTTCCCTCTGGGTCCTATCAGCGTCAGGAGGTGAACGGTCGTGAAGTCACTGTCGCAGGTACGTATGAGCAGAGTGAAAAGACATATATTGACGAGGAAACCGGGGATGAAGTAGATCTCAGACAAGGCGTCTTCGATGTTCTTCAGGCTCCAACGCGCGGTATACAAGAGGCAATTGAGGTCGTTGCATTCATCTTGATTGTGGGCGGTTCGTTCCAGGTTATTACTAAAACGGGCGCTATCACGAGCGGAATGGGTCGTGTCGTTCGCCGCTTTAAGAACAAAGACATTCTAATTATTCCTATTGCGATGGTTCTCTTTGCATTGGGCGGAACGAGCTTTGGCATGGCGGAAGAAACTCTCCCGTTCTTTGCGATCTTCATGCCAATTATGATGGCTATGGGCTTCGACTCGATGACGGCGTTCATGGTCGTGTTCGTTGGAGCGCGCACGGGCTACATCGCCTCAACAATTAATCCGTTTAATGTTCTCATTACGCAAGGTATTCTTGGTATTCAGGGCAACCCCCAGCTGTGGCTGCGTATGATTGCCTGGGTTGTTTTGACCGCCGTTGCAATTACTTGGGTTGTCCTCTATGCACGAAGGGTAAAGAAGAGCCCTGAGTCATCGATCACATTTGAGGAAGATATCGCCAAGAAAGTCGAGTTCGCTGCCGATGAATCTGCCCTTGACGCGGAATTTACGGGTCGTCAAAAAGGCGTGCTTGCGGTATTTATCGCTGGAATGTGCCTTATCATCTGGGGACTTGTGACCCAGGGCTGGTATATGAACGAGATTTCTGCGGTCTTTTTGGCCATGGGCCTGTTGGCTGGTGTTATTGCAGGCTTTAGTCAGGATGTCATCGCTCAGGAATTTGTTGCGGGTATCGCTGACTTTGCTTTCTCGGCAATTGTCGTTGGACTTGCGCGTGGCATCCTTGTCATTGCCTCTGACGGCATGATCATCGATACCATCCTCAATGCGCTCGCCACTGGTCTGGGCGGCATCCCGGCGGTTCTCTTTACTACGCTTCTTTATGCGGTTGAGAACCTCCTGGCGATTCTGGTTCCCAGCTCATCTGGCCTTGCAGCACTGACCGCTCCCATTTTTGGACCTTTGACCGAACTCATGGGCCTTAATCCCGAGGCTGCCGTGTGGGCTCTCTCCATGGGTAGCGCGACGATGTCTTTGATCTGTCCTACTAGCGCCATTCTTGTAGCGGGTTTGGGCGTGTGCAAGATCAAGCTTGGCCAGTGGTGGAAGACCGTTTGGAAATTCTTCTTGGTCGTGTCACTCATCAATATCGTATTCGTGGCAATCTCGGGACTTATTGCCCTGTAGGTTTCATGGCTGAAATGGAGTAACAGGAATGTCTAAAGGACTGAATGTACACAGCGAGATTGGTAAGCTCAAAAAAGTTGTGCTTCACCGCCCCGGTCGTGACCTTGTGAACGTAAAGGCAGAAGAGTTCGAGGATGTCTGGATTCACGACTGTTTCTATCTTGATGTGGCTCAAAAGGAGCATGATGCCTTTGCGGATCTTCTAAGGAGCGAAGGTGTTGAGGTTCTCTATATGGAGAAACTCGTTGCTGAAGCGCTGGATGCATGCCCCTCGGCTCGCGCTGAGTTTACCGATACATTTATGGCTGAGAGCGGGATTGTCAATCCTATGCTTGAGCAGGCTGTTCGTGAAAAGCTCGACGCTATTTCAGATTCGTATCAGTTTGTACTTGAGGCTATGGGGGGGTATCGTTATCGTGACCTTGAGCTGCCTCGCGTTTCGACTACGCTTAGTATGATGGATAATGAGGATGCGAAGCCCGATGATTTGGTGTTGAAGCCTCTTCCGAGTTCATATTTCTCTCGCGATCCTCTTGCTTCCGTGGGCAAAGGCGTTCTGCTTCACCATATGTATTGGAAACAGCGAGATCGCGAAGTGCCCTTCTATGAAGCGATTTTCAAATACCATCCCGATTATGCAGGGACTCCGATTTGGTACGACCATAAGAAGCCCTGGCATATCGAGGGCGGTGATGTGCTTAACATTAACGCTCATACCTTGGCTATTGGAATTAGCCAGCGAACTGAGGCGGCTGCGATTGAGGAGCTTGCAAAGAATTTGTTCTGGGGATCTGGGAATTCTGAGATCGATACCGTTTACGCTATTAAAATCCCCAACGGCTATGCTTACATGCATCTTGACACCGTTTGCACCATGGTGGATTTCGATAAGTTCACAGTTTATCCCGGTATTTTTGAGACCCTTCGTGTTTATCGTCTGACTCGTGGTGACTCTGAGGGAATGGTCGCTGTTCAAGAGATTGATGACACGCTTGAACATATTCTTGAAATGGCTACTGGCGTGGAGAAGGTGCAGCTTATTGAGTGCGGTGCCGGCGATATGGTTGAGGCATCTCGCGAGCAGTGGAACGACGGGTCGAACACTCTTGCCGTTGCTCCTGGTAAAGTCTGTGTTTACGAGCGCAATGTTGTCACAAATGATGAGCTCTACAAGAACGGTTTGGAACTTTTGGTCGTTCCCTCCGAGGAACTGTCCCGCGGTCGTGGCGGCCCGCGCTGCATGAGCATGCCCTTCTGGCGCGAAGATATTTAGTTGCAAATCCACTGTGATGGGAGATGGCGAATATGGGTGTTAATATCGCTGGGCGCAGTTTTCTGAAGCTGCTTGATTACACGACGGAAGAGATTGAGTATCTGCTTGAGCTTTCTGCTAACTTCAAAAACATGAAGCGTGCCGGTGTTCCGCATAAATACCTTGAAGGCAAGAATATTGTTTTGCTATTTGAGAAGACTTCCACGCGTACTCGCTGCGCCTTCGAAGTTGGTGCACTTGACCTTGGCATGGGTGTAACTTATTTGGATCCGGGCTCGTCCCAGATGGGCAAAAAGGAGTCGATTGAGGACACGGCTCGCGTCCTTGGCCGCATGTATGACGGAATTGAATACCGCGGCTTTGAACAGGCGAAGGTTGAGGAGCTTGCTGCAAAAGCTGGGGTTCCCGTTTGGAATGGGCTGACTACTGAATTTCACCCGACTCAAGTGCTTGCCGATATTCTGACCATGCGTGAAGAGTTTGGAGAGATTAAGGGCAGGAAACTTACATTTTTTGGTAAGGCGGCCGGAAACGTCGCTGATTCGCTCATGGTCATTTGCGCTAAGCTCGGCATTAACTACTGTTCTTGCGGCCCAATCGGGGGAAATTCGGAGGGGGCTACATCCTATGATCCTGAACTCCTTGCAGAATGTAGTCGTATTGCGGCCGAGCATGGATCGACGATTACCATTACAGAGGATATTGAGGAAGGCGCTCGTGATGCCGATGTAATTTACACGGATGTTTGGGTTGGCATGGGTCAGCCCGCAGAGCTGTGGGAAAGCCGCATTAAGCTCATGTCGCCGTATCGTGTGACCGCTGAGGTGATGTCTATGGCAAAGCCCGAGGCGATTTTCCTCCACTGCCTTCCGAGCTTCCACGATACTAATACTACTGTTGGTGCCGAAATAGCTGAGAAGTTTGGAGTTACCGAAATGGAAGTCACGGACGAGGTTTTTGAGTCCGATAAGTCTCGTGTTTTCCAAGAAGCGGAGAATCGCATGCATACGATTAAGGCGGTGATGTACGCAACGCTTAAGTAGCGGGGCGTTGAGAAAACAGTCGCAAATCTGTTTGCCATACTATATTTCTCTCAACAAGCTGATAGGATACAGGGGAGAATGATGCGCGCGTCAGTCGATTTTTTCGACTGACGCGCTTTGTGAAAGAGGCAAAGATGCGTACCGATGATTTTGACTATAACCTTCCTGAGGAACTGATTGCCCAGGCTCCTGCCGAGCCGCGCGACTCCTGCCGCCTGCTGGTGGTGGATCGCAAGGGCTCCCAGGCGGGAACGCCGCTGGAGCACGGCGGTACCGTTGAGCACCGCATCTTCCGCGACATCATCGACTATATCGAGCCGGGCGACGTGCTCGTCATCAATCAGACGCGCGTGATGCCGGCTCGCCTGATCGGTCGCAAAGCCGGCTCGGGCGGCGTGGTCGAGACTCTGCTGCTCAAGCGCCGCGAGGACGTGGATCCGCTGGGCCATGTTTGGGAGTGCTTGGTCAAGCCGGGCAAGCGCCTGAAGCCCGGTGCTCATATTGAGTATCGCGCCGGTGGCGCCCATGCGCCCGAGGGGGCTCCCATGGTGCTGACGGCCGAGGTTGTCGACTTTGTCACCGATAGCCGCGGCGGCCGCCTGGTACGCTTTGAGCCGGCCGGTTGCAATGCCGCCGGCGAGCCGCGCACGCTCGACGAGGCCATCCATGCTGCCGGCCACGTGCCGCTGCCGCCCTACATTACCGATTACGAGGGCGATCCCGAGAAGTACCAGACCGTCTACGCCATGAAGGAGGAGCATTCGGCCGCTGCTCCCACGGCGGGTCTGCATTTTACTCCCGAGCTCATGGCTGCCATCGAGGCCAAGGGTGCCAAGTTTGCCGCCGTCGAGCTCGAGGTGGGTATCGATACCTTCCGTCTGGTGGAGGAGGACGACCCCACGCAGCACGTGATGCACACCGAGCGCTACCACGTGTCGCAGGAGGTTGTCGACGCCGTGCATAAGGCTAAGGCCGAGGGGCATCGCGTGATTGCTGTCGGTACCACCGCAGTGCGCTCGCTCGAGAGCGCCTTTGACGCGGACGCGCCGGTGTCCGATCCGGCCGTGACGGCGCGCTATTTTGAAGGCCGCGAGGACGGGGCCGATACGCTTGGCCGCGGTGACATCGTGGTGCGCGAGAACGCCACGACGCAGCTTTACCTCATGCCCGGCTCGACCTATCACGTGGTCGATGCGCTGATCACGAACTTCCATGTGCCGCGCTCCACGCTCATGATGCTCGTGAGCGCGCTTGCCACCCGCGACCAGATCATGGATGCCTACGCCGCTGCCATCGAGGAGCGCTATCGCTTCTTCAGCTTTGGCGATGCGATGCTCATTTGTTAGTTACGCGGTTCTACGAACCGCGTAACCAGTTGACGCTGCAAACCCGCCAGAGCGGCAATCTGCCTTTCAACTTCGGCGGCATGACCAGAAGGTCAATGCCGCCTCG
>URSP01000037.1:0-15829 GCA_900550515.1 uncultured Collinsella sp.
TGGTAATCGCCATGAAGGCCGACAACCACAACGAAGGCGGCATCTTCGCCCTGTTTAGCCTGGTACGCAAGGTGGCACCGTGGCTGATTCTCCCCGCCATGATCGGCGGTGCGGCGCTGCTCGCCGACGGCATCCTCACCCCCGCCGTCACGGTTACCACGGCCATCGAGGGTCTGCGCACCATCGAGTGGGGCCACGCGCTGTTGGGTGACGGGCAAACTAACGTCATCATTATTACCATCATCATTATCTGTGGCCTGTTTGCCATGCAGCGCGCTGGCACCTCGTCAATCGGCAAGCTGTTCGGTCCGCTCATGACGCTGTGGTTCCTGTTCCTGGCAGGCGCCGGTCTATTCAACATGCTCGGCAACCTGTCCATCTTGCGCGCGCTTAACCCCATCCGCGGCGTCATGTTCCTGTTCTCGCCCATCAACCACTCGGGCATCATGGTGCTCGGCTTCGTCTTCCTGTCGACGACCGGCGCCGAGGCGCTCTATTCAGACATGGGCCACGTGGGCAAGGCCAACATCTACGCATCCTGGCCGTTTGTTAAAGCGGCGCTTATCCTTAACTACCTGGGTCAGGGCGCTTGGCTGCTCGCCAACAATTCCAATCCCCAGTTGCTCGTGATGGATATCGTCAACCCGTTCTATATGATGCTCCCCGAGCCCCTGCGCCCCTTTGCCATCGTGCTTTCGGCCGTGGCGGCCATCATTGCCTCGCAGGCGCTCATCACCGGCTCGTTCTCGCTGGTATCCGAGGCAACGCGTCTCAACCTTATGCCGCATCTGCGCATCCACTACCCCAGCGACACCAAGGGCCAGCTCTATATTCCGCTCGTCAATAACATCATGTGGGTCGGCTGCATCTTCATCGTGCTGCTGTTCCAAAACTCCGAGCGCATGGAGAGCGCCTACGGCCTCGCCATTACCGTGACCATGCTCATGACCACGACGCTTTTGACGAGCTACATCGCCGGCATCCTCAAGCACAGGCTGGGTGCCTGCGTCTTCGCCCTGCTCTTTGGTGCCATTGAGCTGTGCTTCTTCGCCTCGTGCCTCACCATGTTCTTTGACGGCGGCTACGTCATGATCTTCCTGGCCGCACTGCTGTTTGGCCTTATGTACGTGTGGCGCCGCGGCACCGCCATCGAGCGCACGCAGACGATTTTGCTGCCCGTCTCCAAGTACATCGACCAGCTCAACCGCCTGCGCAACGACGAGACCTATCCCGTGCTCGCCGACAATCTGGTATTTCTCACCAACAGCCCCGACCCGCTCACACTCGACCGCGACGTGCTCTATTCCATCCTGGATAAGCATCCCAAGCGCGCCAAGGCATATTGGTTCATTAACGTGCACGTTACCGACGAACCCTATACGCACGAGTATTCCGTCGAGACCTTTGGCACGGACTTCCTCTTCCGCGTTCGCCTGGACCTGGGCTTTAAAGTCAACCAGCGCGTCAACGCTTATCTGCGTCAGATCGTCGGCGACTTGATGGCATCGGGCGAGCTGCCGCCGCAACATCACACCTACTCCATCTACGAGACGCGTGGCAACGTGGGTGACTTCCGCTTTTGTATGCTGCGCAAGATGCTTGCCCCCGAAACGGACATCAACCGCAATGACCACCGCGTGATGGCCATCAAGTACGCCGTCCGCCGCGCCTGCGGAAGCCCGGCACGTTGGTATGGTCTCGAGAACTCGGCCATCATCATCGAGTACGTACCGCTCTTTGCCCGCATGCGCCCGGCCGTCAAACTCGTGCGCACCCAGGTGCCGCTCGAGGTTCAGATCGAAGAGGCCGAGGAAATGGAAGTCGACATCTTCTCGGACGACTTGGTCAACGGCAACGAAGCCGGTAAGGACATGAACGTCGATCCCACCGAGTTGCTCGAGAGCGTCGCCGATACGCCCGAACAGCAACAGCTCGACGGCCTCGAGAACGAACAACTCAACGACGCCAACTTCTAGCGGCGCCATAAATCAACGACAGCGGCCCTGCACCTCACGATCTGCCAGGGCCGCTTTGCATTGCGGTAAAGCTATCGGCTACGAACGACGCGGCTCGGGAACCACGAGCCTATCGGGGCTCGCGCCCTCGGCATCCATCAGGCTCACGTAGCGAATCGACGGATCCCCATACATCGCGTAGTAATAATTGCCCGTGCGCGCGCTAAAGCATCCGGTGTAGATAGTCTTCTCGAACTTGCCATCGCCCATCCTGGACGCTCCCTCGATCATCACCACGCCCTCGAGCGAGCGGAACATGCGAACGACGTTTTCGGTCTCGCTCTCCTTTTGCGGGTAATTGGCATTGAGGTACGCCGCCTTTACAAAACGGCTCGGCGAATAGCAATCGCCCGGAATGCCGCGCATGCCGGCACCGGCTCCATAGGGCTTGAGCTCGGCGCCACGCCATGTCGCCGTCTGCGGAAAATCGCTTGTGGCGGTGATATAGGTGCGTAGGTTTTCCATATGCCACGGGAAGGTCGGCTGATTGGCAAGGGTGTCGACCGGATCGTCGTATACATGCAGGCCGTCAGCCATCATCTCGACCACGATGCTGCGCTGGCTGTCGCCGATAATCCAATGGAGCAGTGACACGCCCAGCCCCTCTCCGGCAGATTTGGCGACAATCACCGTGTCGCGCAGCGCGGCCTCGACCTCATCGACCGTCGAGAACGTCGCTGCCACCCACAGGGGAAACTCATAGGCCGCGATATTGGTCTTGCCGTCGACAGGGCCCTTGGCATACTCGGCATAACCCGGGAAATTGAGACCCGCCACGGCGAGGCCCGCATCGTTGCCGCAATCGAAGAACATAGGGTAGTTCCTGTAATCGATGCACATACCGATCACCGCGTGCGCCGCTGTCGCGTCGTCGATAAACGAATACGGAATGTGAAACCCGCGCGGCATCACGCGAACCTGTTGGCCGTAGTCAAAGCTCCAGTCGAGATTGCGGCCCAGATACATGTGGCCAGAATTATCGGTAAATCGAATACTCGTACACATAGCGCCTCCTAGCTTTACGTTCTTGCTAATTTCATTGTCTCCAAACAAAAAGGCGCTAAACACAAAAGCCCGGACATGACAACAATGTCATGCCCGGGCCAAAAGAGACGAAGTGCGGTGCTTTGGTCCCCTTAGACCAACTTTCCAAGACAGTGATCGATCATATGCTGGATCATCTGCGCCTCAAAGCCCGCGTAGTCGCGGCGGCACTCCTTCATCTTGCCGTCGACAATCTGGTCAAAGGCAACCTTGCACTTGATATAGCGCGTGGACTTGGTGACCTCCTCGTGCGTCAGGCAGCTCTCCTCCATCTTGCTGGCACCCAGGCCAAACACCAGACGGGGGTTGTAGAGCACATGGGGCTCGCCGGCGTCGTCCAGATAGACGCAGACCTTCTTGGTGACGCCGATCTGGTTGGCGGCAAGGCAGCCGGCATCGTCGAGCGACTTGATGGTATCGATCAGGTCCTGTGCCACCGACTCGTCCTCGACGGTCGCGACCTCGCAACGCTGGGACAGAATAGCCTCGTCGTGGCAGAGCTCTTTAATCATACGTTCCTCCATAGGGGTCGTTGTAACCGCTTAAGTATACGGTACCCACACATTTTCATGCGAAAAATACCGTCCGTCTGCTACAAAGCGCCGAACATCAACATGCGAGGAACAACAGCGTCGTAAAGGGGCTATAGTAGTTGAGTTCGTGTCAATCGGCCTAAACTCGGGGCCGAACAAGGAAAGGGTATGCATGGACGAACTTTTTCACGTCAGTGAGCGCAAGTCCACAATCGGGACCGAACTTCGCGCTGGACTGACAACATTCCTGGCGATGGCCTACATCATCGCCGTCAACCCTGCGGTGCTCTCGGGCGCCGGCATCGATGCGGGAGCGCTCGCCTGCGCCACCTGCCTGGGCGCCGGCATCATGACCATCTGCATGGGCATCTTCGCCAACCGCCCGCTCGCCTGCGCGTCGGGCTTAGGCGTCAACGCGATGATCGCTGGAATCACCACCACCGTCTGCGGCGGTGACTGGCACGTGGCCATGAGCGTCATCTTCCTTGAGGGCGTCGTCATCTTGCTGCTCGTGCTTTGTGGCCTGCGCGAGGCCATCATGGACGCCATCCCGGTTGTCCTGCGTCACGCCATCTCGGTGGGTCTGGGCCTGTTCATCGCCATGATTGGCCTGTGCGATGCCGGCATTATCACCGCTGGCGCCGGTACACTCGTCGGTCTGGGCGACATCACCTCCCCCACCTTCATCGTCGGCATCATCTCCATCCTGGTGACAGTCGCCCTCGCCTGCCGCAACGTCCCCGGCTCGCTGCTCATCGGCATCGTCGTCGCCGTCATCGCCGGTATCCCCCTAGGTGTGACCCAGGCTCCGACCGGTATCATCGCCCCGCTCGACTTCTCGAGCATTGGTGGCCCCATCGCCGACGCCGGCGGCGTGCCCGCCATCGTCAAGGTCCTTACCGACCCCGCGCTCCTCGTCATCTCGTTCTCGCTGCTCATGAGTGACTTCTTCGACACCATGGGCACCGCGATGGCCGTGGCCAAGCAGGGCGAGTTCCTCACCGACGACGGCAACGTCGAGAATATCAAGGAGATCTTGATCGTCGACTCCGCCGCCGCTGCTGTGGGCGGTTTCATGGGCGTCTCCTCCATCACCACCTTCGTCGAGTCCACCTCCGGCGCCGCCGACGGTGGCCGCACGGGCCTCACCTCCGTCACCACCGGCGTGCTGTTCATTCTCGCCGCGTTCTTCTCCCCCATCGTCACCATCGTTTCCAGCGCCGCCACCTGCGGTGCTCTGGTCTACGTCGGCTACCTCATGATGAGCGAGGCCTCCGAGATTGACTGGTCCGACGTGTCGCAGGGTTTCCCGGCGTTCATGATTGTCGCCGGCGTGCCCTTCACCTACTCCATCTCTGCCGGCATCGGTCTGGGCTTTATCGCCTACGTGGTCGTCGCGCTCTTTAAGGGCGAGGCCTCCAAGATCAAGCCGCTCATGTGGATCGCAGCCCTTGCCTTCCTCGTCTACTTCTTCGTGGCGTAACAGCATAGTCTGCCAAAGCAAAACAACAAGGCGTGGAGCCGCATCGAGCGGCTCTGCGCCTTTCTTTTAGCGTCTGCCCCCGTGCCAGCGTGCGACAATTGAGGCTGTCAATATCACAACACCGAGAGAAGCCTGCCTTGGAAGCGCATCATAAGCAGATAACCGTTTATTCAGAGTGTGCGGAAGGCGCGCCCGTCATCTACCTCCCCGTGGTTATGGGCAACGGTAGTGAAGTCTACGAGCGCTGCCGAGAGCTCGACTGCCCGCCGTTCACCCTTGTCGCCATTGGAGGGCTCGATTGGAATCGCGAGCTGAGCCCCTGGGAATGTGAGGGAACTATACGAGATGCCGAGTCCTTTGGCGGACAGGCGTCTGAGTTTCTCGATGAACTGCTGAATCAGATAATCCCAGAGGCCGAATCATCACTTCCCTGCCCGCCCACCTGGCGCGGCATTGCCGGCTACTCGTTGGCGGGTCTTTTTGCACTGTGGGCACTTTGGCAAACAGATGTCTTTGAGCGCGCGGCAAGTGCATCAGGGTCGCTGTGGTTCCCCGGCTTTATCGACTACGCGCGAGAGCGCACGATGACAGCTACGCCCGACGCCGCCTATCTGTCGCTCGGTAAAAAGGAAACCAAGACGCCCAACCGCATGATGCGGCACGTACTCGACGATACGCGCGCGATGGAAGAGCTGTTTATCGAGCGCGACATCCCAACAACGCTGGAGCTCAACCCCGGCAATCATTTTGCCCAAACTGACCTGCGCATGGCGCGCGGCATCCACTGGATACTGACGCATTAAAAATGGCGTCCACGCGTACACACGCATGGACGCCATTTTTAATTTGGCTGAACGCAGCTACTATTCGACAGTCTCCTCGAGTTCAGATACGGTGGGCGTCGAGAACTGGGACATGGAAGTCCTTTCATGATGGAAGGGTGATCAGGCATATCGGATAACCTGCCCGAACGATACGATCCGAACCATTGTACGCGATACACTATGCCTCGCACGCGCCGCCACCTGCAAACACTAGCGCTATTTCCAAACGCGCTCGGCAATGCGCTTGACCAGCGCGATCTTTGCCCATTGCTCATCCTCGGTCAGCTTGTTGCCAATCTCGCAGCTGGCAAAGCCGCACTGAGGCGACAGATACAGGTTCTCGAGCGGCACGTACTTTGCGGCTTCACGGATGCGCTCGACGATAACATCCTCGTTCTCGAGCTCTGCCGCCTTGGTGGTTACCAAGCCCAGCACGACCTTCTTGCCGGGAGCGACGTACTTGAGCGGCTCAAAGCCGCCGGCGCGCGGCGTGTCGAACTCCAGATAGAACGCATCGACATTCTCATGTGCGAACAGATACGGCGCGATGGGATCGTAGCCGCCCTCAAAGGCATAGGTGGAGTGGTAGTTGCCGCGGCACACGTGCGTGTTGATAACCAGATCGTCGGGCTTGCCCTCGATGGCGGCGTTGTTGAGCGCCACGCCCAGCTCGCTTACCTTTTGCAGGTCGACCGGGCTCATGCCGGTTTTGGCGACAAAATCGGTATCGCAGTAGATGCCCCAGGTACAGTCATCAAACTGGATGTTGCGGCAGCCTGCTGCGTACAGGTCGGCGATCACCGTGCGATAAGCGGCTGCAATAGCGTCGGCAAGTTCCTCATCGGTCTTATAGACAGCGCGCAGGCTCTCCTGCTGGCCGTCGCAGCGATCGAGCGTGACCTCAGAGAACGTCTGGATAGGCGCCGGGATGGTCTGGCGTGCAACGTGGCCCTCGCCCTCAAGTGCCTTGACAAACTTAAAGTGCTCGACGAAGGGGTGGTTCTCGCCGCTGATAGGGCCGGTCACCACGGCGGTATCGGCCGTAGTCTCCTCGTCGTGGAACATATAGCCCGTGCGCGAGGCACGACGCTCAATACCGTTGAGTCCCCACATAAAATCGAGATGCCAGTAGCTGCGGCGAAACTCGCCATCGGTGATCACCTGCAGGCCGGCGGCCTTTTGCTTAGCCACCAAGTCGCGAATGGCCTCATCCTCGACGGCCTTAAGGCCGGAAGCGTCGAGTTTACCCGCGACATAGGCGGCACGGGCGTCCTTTACAGCCTGCGGACGAAGAAAACTGCCGACGATATCGGCGCGAAACGGCGCGTTCGGTTGAATCGAAGTGCTCATAGATATCTCCCTTTGCATTGGTTGCTTTACTGGGACAGAGTATGAGCGCTCATACGGCCATCGTAAAATATACGTTTATATCAGTTTGATATAGATGCTTCCTATATCAGTTGGGACTGCCATAAAGAGACTTGAACCGTGCGGAGTACAGCGGCCTAGATATGCTGACGAATCGCGTCGATATAGGCCCGACCGTAGCGCGTGAGCGTCGTGTTCTTGCGCGTGATGATGCCAATCTCCATATACTCGTCCACGTCGAGCGGAATCGAGATAATGCCGGGACCGTTGAGCTCGTGGCTGATCACGCCCGAGCATACCGTGTAGCCGTTGAGGCCCATGGCCAAATTGAACAACGTCGCACGGTCGCGCACGCGGATATTTTTGCGACGCTCGAACGTCGAGGTCAGCTCCTCGGAATAGTAAAACGAGTTGTAGCTGCCCTGCTCGTAGGACAGGAACGGGTAGTCTTCCAGATCCTCGAGCGTCACGCTGGAGCGGTCCGCCAGCGGATGGTCGGCGCAGACGAAGACATGCGGCGTGGCGCAGAAGAGTCCTTCGAACACGAGCTCGTTGGCCACCAGCATGCGCTCGATGACCTCGCGGTTATGCTCGGATAAGTACAGGATGCCCAGTTCGCTTTTCATATGCGCAACATCCTCGATAATCTCGTGAGTCTGCTCCTCGCGCAGGGTGAAGTCGTAACGCGCGGCATCGAACTCGCGAATCACGTCGACAAACGCGTTGACGGCAAAGGAATAATGCTGGCAGCTCACACTAAAGTGCGGCACCTGCTCGGACGCGCCCTTGTACTTGCCTTCGAGCAGATCGGCCTGGTCGAGCACCTGTCGCGCGTAGCCCAAGAAGGTCTCGCCTTCCTCGGACACAATGACGCCCTTGTTGGTGCGCTCAAAGATGTGCACACCCATCTCGTTTTCGAGATCGCGAATCGATGCGGTAATCGAAGGCTGCGACACAAAGAGCCGGCGCGAGGCCTCGGTAATGCTTCCGCATTCGGCAACTTTGACGACATATCTGAGCTGCTGGAGCTTCATGGCTGTCTCCTTAGCTGTTCGCGAGATTCGCGTCGGCTGCACCCTCCTGACGCATAAACGACGGCATCTCCCCCGTCGCGGCGCAGGCGGCAATCTGATGCAGAGCCCCGGCGACCGCATCATCTGCCGCGGCGCCGATATGCCAGCGCGCGGCAGCCGTGACGGCCTCGTTGGCATTGGCGACTGCAACGGAGTTGGGAACGGCATCGATCATGGGCAGATCGTTATCGGAATCGCCAAATACGGCCACCTCGTCGGGCGTCAGGCCCAAGGCGCGCGCCAGCTCCAGTGCAGCGCAGCCCTTGTCCCAACCATCCGGAAGGATGTCGAACAGGCGCACTCGGTTGTTGGGAAACACGAGCGAGAGTTCCGGCACCTCAGCGGCAACGCGCTCGCGTAGCTCCGCGAGCTCCTCACGCGAACGGGCACTCCAGATATTCGCCTTAAACACCGGCGCGTCATCGACGACGGGACGGCACGGGGCCTCTTCGCCTTTGAGCCACGCATTGCCGCCCGACTCCATAGCGCGACGCACACGCTCGGGATTGCTCGTCACGCAATAGGCATCGTTACCCCAAAAGTCATCGCCCAGGCTGTAGACTTTTAGAAATGTATCGTCGGTTTCTTGCTCCAGATAGTCAGCCAAACGTATCAGAGCATCGTTGTCGATTGCGCGCGAAGCGACTACTTCGCCGTCGACAAACATCACCTGGCCGTTACAGAACGCACCGGTCGAAAAACACTCGGAACGGTTTTTGAACATCCAGCCCATCGCGGACGGCTGACGACCCGAAACCGGCCCAAAGTGCAGACCCGCCGCCTGCATGGCATGAATACCCTCAATGGCGTAGTCGCTGGCGCCGTCATGCCCGGCTGGAATCAGCGTATCGTCCATATCGGTCAGCACAAGTTTGATCATAGAGTCCCCCAGTCATTTTCACCGCAACCATTGTAACGGTGCGCTAGTATAGGGAACAACAGATTCGATGCGGGAGTGCCGGCGGTGCAAACCACAAGGCTGAGAGGGCATGGGGCCCAATCCTTTGAACCTGTCAGTTAATGCTGGCGTAGGGAGCATGCCGCCTTTACAGGGGCGCTGTCTATGCACAGCGCCCCTTTTCTATGCCAAGGAGGCATGTGCAGTGATTGATTCGGAACAGCTTAAGCAAAATGTGGTCAAGTCCGTGGAGGAGATTCGCGCCACCAATCCGATGGCAGGCTCCATCACCAACACGGTGACGATCGACTTTGTCGCCAACGCGCAGCTCGCCGTGGGCGGATCGGCCGCCATGGTCTATCTGCCCGACGAGGGCGAGGCGCTCGTTGCCGGCGGCGGCGCCATCTATCTCAACATGGGCACGCTCTTCCCCATCTACGAGCAGACGATTCCCCGCGCGGCGAAGGCGGCACACGACGCCGGCAAGCCCTGGGTGCTCGATCCGGTGGGCCTGGGCATCGGTAGCCTGCGCACCCAGTTGGTAAACGAGCTCAAGCAGTATAAGCCCGCCATCGTGCGCGGCAACGCCTCCGAGATCATCGCGCTCGCCGGCCTGTGGGGTCTTGAGGGCGAGGCGGCCGATCTGAGCCGCGTACGCGGTGTCGATACCACCGACACGGTAGACGCCGCCCGCAATGCCGCGGTGGCGCTCGCCCGCTACACCGGTGGCGCCGTTGTGGTCTCGGGCGAAGTCGACCTGATCACCGACGGCACGACCGTGGCCAAGTCCCACGGCGGCAGCCCGCTCATGTCCAAGATCACCGGTTGCGGCTGCTCGCAGGGCGGCGTGCTGGCCGTGTATGCCTGTGCCACCGACCCGTTTACGGCAGCCATCTGCGGCACCGCGGTCTACAACGTTGCCGGCACGCGTGCCGCCGCCGTCGCCGATGCCCCGGCAAGCTTTAAGGTTGCCTTTATCGATGAGCTCTACCGCGCGACCGCCCAAGACATCGCTGATAACAAACTCGAGCTCGAGGAGGCATAAGCCATGTCCGAGCCCACAACCAATACCGGCATGAACACGCTCGTCGCTGTGGCCATCGCCCCATGCGGCACCGGCGATGAGCTATCCGCCGAGGTCGCCGAGGTCGTGCGCGTCATTCGCGAGAGCGGCCTTCCCAACCGCACCACCTCGATGTTCACCGAGATCGAGGGCGACTGGGACGAGGTCATGCAGGTCGTGCGCGACGCAACCTTTGTGTTGGCGAGCAAGGGCATCCGCACCGAAGTCGTGCTCAAAGCCGATATCCGGCCCGGATTTACCGACACCATGACCGGCAAGCTCGAGCGCATGGAAGCACAGATCAAGAAGCAGGAGGAAGCACGATGAGCATCCGCGACAACCTTGATATCTCGGCCTATCTGGTACTCGGCCCCGAAAACACGCTCGGGCGCCCCGTGGGCGATGTGGTGGCCCAGGCACTCGATGCCGGCTTTACCTGCATCCAGGTGCGCTCCAAGGTGGCAAGCGCCCGCGAGATCATTGCGCTGACCGGCGACGCCGCGCAGGCAATCGCTCAGGCCGGCAAGACCGGTCAGGTCGCCTTGCTGATCGACGACCGTCTGGACTGTGTGCTTGCCGCACGCGAGCAGGGTATTGCCGTCGACGGCGTGCACGTGGGCCAAAGCGATATTCCCGTCCAGGTCTGCCGCAAACTTTTGGGTCCCGACGCCATCGTGGGCCTTTCGGCCCGTTGCGAGGAGATGCTCGAGTACGTCAAGACCGCCGACATGAGCCTAGTCGACTACCTGGGCATCGGCCCACTCCACGAGACCGAGACCAAGCGCGACTGCGGACGCGCGGCCGACGGCTCTATCATCACCAAGAGCTTTGAGGACCTGGCCGCACTCCACGCGGCAAGCCCCGTGCCCATCGTGGTGGGCGGCGGCGTCAAGACGGCCGACCTGCCGCAGCTTAAGGCCACCGGCGTCGACGGCTTCTTTGTGGTGAGTGCCGTCTGCAGCGCCGATGACCCCTACGCCGCGGCCAAGGAGCTCGTAGACACCTGGCAGCAGGCATAGGCATAGGCCGAGCAACTGATTCGCAGCCTCATATCTTCAGCAATGGAAAGCGCATCCCAGTTTGGATCTCCATTCCGGGATGCGCTTTCCGCCGAGATGGCGGCAGCAGCCTCTACCCTGCCAGATATGCCTCCAGTGCCGGCAAAGTCGCCTCCGCATCGCGGCGACCAATCTGGTAGATGCGCTCAAGTTCATCGGGCTCGCGACACAGCGACGGCACCTTCACCGATTCGCTCGGCCGCACCACAAAGATTTCGCCGGCGGCCTCGCGACGTGCCAGGTCATCGAGCGTGGCATTGTAGACCTCATGCCGATGCTCGAGCGCTGCGACAAACTCCGGATAGTGACGGAACACGCGACGCAGCATGGGCATCACGCTGTTGGGCTGCTTTACAAAGCCCGCCGGCTGCGTGAGTACCACGATATTACGGTCATACCCCTGCGCAAACAGCCATGCGCTGGGAATAGAATCAGCCACGCCGCCATCCAGGTACTTACGGCCCTCAATGGCGACAGGGCGCGTCGCCACGGGAATCGCCGATGACGCCCGGATCCACTCGATATCGTGCTCATCGCCATAGGGCAGGTCGTGGTAGACGGCCTTACCCGTCTCGATATCGGTACACACGCACGTAAACCGCATGGGGCAGGCGCGATATGTCTCCAAATCGATGGGATCGCGCTCGATGGGCACCTCGTGATAGGCAAAATCGGCATTGAACATATCGCCGGTCCGCAGCCAGCTTGCTACACCCGCATAGCGCTTATCGGCACAATAGGCCTTGTTATAGCGAATGGCGCGGCCGATCTGGCGCGATTTAAAGTTGTAGCCAAACGCCGCGCCCGCCGAGACACCCACCATATGGTCGCAAGTTAAGCCGTGCTCCATCCAAACGTCGAGCACGCCCGCCGTATACATACCGCGGTAGCCGCCTCCCTCGAGTGCCAGCCCCACCGTGCGCGTCGTATTTGACTGTGCCATGCGACCATCTCCGTCCCCACAAATTCAAACGGGACAAGTATACCCGTCAACATATATCGTCCCAGTCGCATTTTTATCGAACATCGCATCGTCGCGCTACCGCTTGTCGAACAATAGCCGCCCACAGCATGTGCACCCATATATAATTGTGCACTATTGTTTACACTACTCAGCTGTTATCAACAGCGAACATTAGCCGGCAAATTAACTCAACAACGCGGCAAGGCGGGGGCCTGGATACATGCAAAGCGCTGAGCAACGACGCGTGTACACAACGAGCTCGCCCGACGCAATCCGCCCCGACCTCAGAAAGCCACTTAGAACATGGAAACTGTCAGCAATTACACCGAAACGCTCGAAAAGACCGTCCGCGACCTTCTCGAGCGGCAGGAGGATCTGATCAGGACCGCCTTTACCGACCAGCTTACCGGGCTTGGTAACCGCGGCGGCTTTGCCCGCTCCCTCGAAGAACTCTGGGAGCAGGACGCCCCCGTTACCATGGCGTTCATCGATATCGACAATCTCAAGCACTGCAACGACGTCTTTGGCCATGACGAGGGCAACCGCTATATCTTGCAGGTAAGTCTCTATCTTAAGCTGTATATGAAGGTGGGCGAAGCGGCGTTTCGCATAGGCGGCGACGAGTTTGCCATCCTATCTACGATTGCAACCGAGGACGACCTCGCCGAACGTCTGAAACACTGCCGAACGGTTCTGCTCAAAAACAACGATTCCGAGATGCCCCACTCGTTTAGCTACGGAGTGTCACATGCCGACCCCGCCCTGGGCGAAGCTTCCAATCGCATGACGCTCGATGCCGACCATCGCATGTACGACTACAAGCTACGTCATGCCATGCACCTCGATCGACGCAATATCACGCAAGTTCACGCCGACGACTTCGAAATAAGCGATCGAATTTTTGACGCCTTTTCGATGCTCAATGAGGGCCGATATTTCTTTATCGAGAACTTGGACAAACATCGCACCCTTTGGTCACAAGGTGCCTTGCGCGATCTTGGCCTTCCCTCGGAGCACATAGACAACTGTCGCGATTACTGGAAAACGCGCGTCCATCCCGATGACCTTGAGGCCTACATCAACGACATCGACCAAGTCTATAACGGCACTAAACACCGTCGAGTTATGCAGTACCGCGTACGAAATGCCGCCGGCGACTACGTCCTCTGCCGTGCTCGCGGGTTTCGTATCGACGGCGACGGAAATGTCCCCTCGCTCTATGTCGGCGAGCTCGTCAACCACTCACTTGCCGAAACCGTCGACGCCGCCACAGGCCTCGGAACGCAGCGCATGCTGGCCAACGCCATCGACGCCTGCCGCCGCGATCGTTGCGAGACAGGGCTTATAGCGGTGCGCGTTCGTGGCACGACAAAGCTCAACGAGCTCTACGGGGCCGAGGCTGTCGACAACATGCTTGCCGAATACGCGGGCCGCATGCTGTCGATCACCCGCGGCAGGAGCCGGGTCTATCGTTCACGAAGCGTCCAGTTTGTCGTGCTCAGCAACGATTTGGACCACGAGGCATTCGAGCAACTGACCCGCCACCTTAAAGAGGCCGTTTTCGCTCCTGTTCGAATCGCAGGCGACACCATTACTCCCGTCTGCCTTGTCGTCCCGGCCTTTTACGAGCACTTAACCCATCAAGCGACCGCCGTTTTAGGCGAACTCAACCGTCGCCTTCGCACGGCCGGCGGGCTTGTTCCCAACGACAGCCTCCCCATACCCGAGGCTGAGCGCAAAAGCGCCATCGCCGAACGTATCGACTCGCTCACGGGTCTCTATCGACCCAGCGAGTTTATGCGGCGCGCCAACGCTTTTCTCGAGGCAAGACGCGACGGCGCCTGGTGCATCGCCACGGTCGACATGGGCCACGTGCGCCTGTTTAACGAATGGTATGGACAGGCCGAAGGCGACCGCCTGCTTGCCGATGTGGGCACGGTCCTCAAGGACATCGAGAATGCCGACATGGGCGTCGCAGGGTACTGGGGCCAAGATGACTTTTGCGTACTCATCCCCTTTAAGCACATCACCGTCCATCAAATCTACAACCGCGTTCGCGAGGCAGTAGCCAGGCATGATGGCGGCGTAGGTTTTTGGCCGTCCATGGGCGTTTACCCCATCGATTCCAATGAGGAGATCACCATCGATGCGCAGGCAAAGGCCATGTTTACCAATCGGCGCGCAAAAAACGACTTTAAGGAGCGCATTGCCATTTTTTGCCCCGAGGAGTACAAGCGCGAAATCGTGTCCAACCGCACGCTGACCGAATTCCAGTACGCGCTGTCAAATGGTCGCATCACGTACTATCTTCAGCCC
This sequence comes from uncultured Collinsella sp., assembly GCA_900550515.1. Taxonomy (GTDB): domain Bacteria; phylum Actinomycetota; class Coriobacteriia; order Coriobacteriales; family Coriobacteriaceae; genus Collinsella. Next base: position 14,640 of record URSP01000037.1, read on the forward strand.
CAGGTCGATATGGAAACCGGCGAGATTATTGGCGCCGAAGCACTCACCCGCTGGATTGACAAGGACGGCTCTCTCATTTCGCCCGCAACGTTTATCCCCGCACTCGAGGAAAGCGGCTTTGTAGTGACGCTCGACAAATATGTTTGGCAGGGCGTCGCCATGTGGCTCCGCGAGCGCCTCAATCGAGGACTTCGCGTGGTTCCGATTTCCCTCAATGTGTCGCGCGTAGACATTCTTGCCTGCGATGTCGCCGAGCATATGGGGTCGCTCGCCGCCCAGTACAACCTGCCGCCCGAACTCATGCACATCGAGATCACCGAGACCGCCTATACCGGAGAGTCCGAGGCCGTGGATAAGCTGACCGCGGATCTGCACACCCGTGGCTTCTCGACCTACATGGACGATTTTGGCACCGGCCAGTCCACGCTCGCGATGCTCAAGAACGTCAACGTCGACGTCATCAAGCTCGACCGCACCTTTGTGCCCACCGACCGCGATCAAGGCCGCAGCACGCAAATCATTTCATCGATGCTCGAAATGGCGCAGTCGCTCCATCTGCCCGTCGTGGTCGAAGGCGTCGAGACAAATGAGCAGGCGAACATGCTACGACAAATGGGCGCCCGCTACGCTCAGGGCTTCCTCTACTACCGCCCCATGCAGGCGAAGGATTTTGAGGCATTGCTCGATGGCGGCAATAACAACTGATACGCTCGCGCGCAAAACGCCACCGTCGAAGGGGATATTTGTCTCCATTAGCTAACTTATATCCCCAATTCAAACCGAATTGGGGATATGATACAAACCGTTGTTCCGCCTAAGGAGGTTATCCATCATGAACGAGTCGTATCGCCTGGGCGAGCAATCGATTATTGCCTATCTTCAGCGACTTGCGAACGGCGTCTCGACCGCCGAACTCGATGTTGCCGCGCTGCCTGCTGGGCTACGCGCCGTTGGTGAGCAACTGCAAAAGACGCATGCCATCCTGCAACAAGAGCGCCAGCTGCTTGAGCGCAACGCCTATATCGATCCGCTCACCAACTTGGGCAACCGCAACGGATTCGACCGTCACGTCGAGCAACTCTGGCGCAAAGGCGATCCTTTCACCTGCGCCTATATTGACATCGACCATCTCAAGCATTGCAATGATAGGTTTGGCCACGCCGAAGGCAATCGCTATATTCTGAGCATCT
>URSP01000038.1:0-15150 GCA_900550515.1 uncultured Collinsella sp.
GATCGGCTTCTTTCCCTCTTTTGCCATTATTCATCCTTCCTACGATCCGGCTACCACGCCGGCATACAGCACATCGTAGAAAGGATTGAACTTGAATTCATTAGTTGAGAGCTAAGGCTGCGGTAAACGACCAATGCAGTTATCCAAACGCCGAGCAAACGCACTGCGCGCGACCGTCTGCTGGCAGTGCATCAACCCACCGTGACGGATTCCCCGGTAAAGGCACTGATCATCAACAGGACAAAGAAAACAAGGTAGCTGGCACTCAGCAGGTACGCAATGATCAGAAAGACGACCCAGCCGACATTGGTTTTACCGTCGGCACGGCGTTGCTCGCGATTGCGGCAGAGCCAAATCGTCACGCCAATAGCCACAATCAACAGCACGAGTGCCGCTGCTGCCAACCCGGCAAGCGCAAACATCACGCCAATGCTCACAGCAATAACCGGAAGCAGCAGCAGGCCGCACCCGCACCCACCAGGACTATACACGGCAGTCTGTCGGCGCCTCATCATCACTCCAAGTCAAGCAATCGTTTGTAGACATCGAGGCCTTTGAGCAGGATTTCCTCGTCGAAGAGCATGCTATCGGTATGCAGAGCGCTTGTGGCATAGACGGGGCAGCCATCCGAATCACTCGGGTTGTCTTGGTCCTCTGGCATACCCGTGCCCAGCAGGAAAAACACGCCCGGCAGATGGCGCTGATAGAACGCGAAATCCTCGGCAATCAGCAGCGGCTCGTCCACGAGCCGTAACTCGGGCAGAGCAGGCGCGATTCGAGCAAACAACTCGGGGTCGTTGTCGACCGGCGGATAGCCCTCGGCAAAGTCGAGATCGTACGTGCAGCCCGTTGCAGCGCACGCCCCATCAAGCACGCGGCGCACACCCTCGCGTGCACGGTCGAACATGCCGTCCGTAAACACACGCAAGCTGCCGGCCACATGGGCCTCCCCCGCCACCGCATTGCAGACGGTGCCTGCCTGCAGCAGACCAAACTTACCGATACAGGGCTCGTCGGTGCCCAGCTCGTCCATCAGCTCGCGCTCGGCAACCAAAAACTTCGCTGCCGCCAACGCGGCATCGTGCGACTCCCCAACCGGCACACCATAGGTCTTAGCGATGTGGATGCTCGTACCGTGAATATGGATATGCGTCTCGCTCGAACGCGCCAGCAGCGGACCGGGGCAGCTCGCCAACGTGCCGGCGGGCAGATCGGGCCACACGTGGAAGCCGAAGATGCGATCCGCCCCGTAACGCTCGAACACACCACTCTCGCATACCGTCTTGGCACCACCGGTCGTTTCCTCGGCCGGCTGGAACACAAAGAGAACGTTGCGCCTAATGGCGCCCGGCTGCTCGCGAATCGTACGGTCGACATACGTCGCGGCGGCAAGTGCCATGGCCATGTGTCCGTCATGTCCGCAAGCGTGCATCTTGCCGGGATGGGTCGAGGCAAAGGCCGCTCCCGTCGCCTCCGCGATGGGCAGCGCATCCATATCGGCGCGAATCGCCGTGGCATGCGCGGCATCAACGCCGGCGTCAAAGAAAGCACAGACGCAGCTGGGGCACGGATGGGTCACTTCGCAGGTAAGCGGTGCCAACACGCCCTCGATATAGGCAATGGTTTGCGGAAGATCGAAATCGAGCTCCGGAATGCGATGGAGATCGCGGCGATAGCGACGGAGTTCTTGGAGCTCGGTCATAGAGGATCCCTTCGTGAGGCACATCTGTGCAACTTATTGTGATACAGGATTGTGGCGCACATGTTTCCAGCATATCCCTGCATTTTTTAAACGTTATATACGAATACTCTTGTTTGGTAAAGTGCAACGTGGTAGGGTCGTTACCACTTGATAGAGGCGCGGGCACGAAGAACCGCGGGCGAGCCGGCAGGCTTTGACCCCGTGGGGAGGCGAAACCCGCCGAACTGGGCTTTTCGGGCACGAACAACCTGGTGGGCCTGTGGGAAACACCCACAGGACTGTCTGCAGCAATGCGGGAGCGCTATCCGGACATTGGGTCCACGCTATGCGGATTCGATGCGCAGATGGCGCCGTCTGGATAGCGAGGTTTACGGGACATGGCATTGACCCCCAATGAGGCATATGCGGCCAAGCAGCCGTTTGTGGACAAGGAGACACTCGAGCATATCGTCGAGCAGTTCCCCACGCCGTTTCATCTATACGACGAGGCGGGCATCCGCCGCAACATGCAAGAAGTGCGCGACGCCTTTGCATGGAACCCGGGCTTTAAGGAATACTTTGCCGTCAAGGCCAACCCCAACCCGGCGCTCATCTCCATTCTCAACGAATACGGCTGCGGCTGCGATTGCTCGAGCTATACCGAACTCATGATCGCCCGCTCACTGGGTATCACGGGACACGACATCATGTTCTCGTCCAACGACACGCCGGCTGCCGACTTTGAGCTCGCCGACAAGCTGGGTGCCATCGTCAACTTTGACGACATCAGCCACATTGAGTTCTTTGAGCGTGTTGCGGGGCCCATCCCCAAGACGGTCAGCTGCCGCTTTAATCCAGGCGGCCTGTTCCAGCTCTCCAACGGCATCATGGACAACCCGGGCGACTCCAAATATGGCATGACCACCGAGCAGCTCTTCGAGGCCTTCCGCATGCTCAAGGCCAAGGGTGCCGAGGACTTTGGCATCCACGCATTCCTTGCCAGCAACACCGTCACCAACGACTACTACCCCAAGCTCGCGCGTATCCTCTTTGAGCTTGCCGTACGCCTGGAGCGCGAGACCGGCGCACACGTCGCCTTCATCAATCTGTCCGGCGGCGTCGGCATCCCCTACCTGCCCGAGCAGCAGGCCAACAACATTCGCGCCATCGGCGAGGGAGTACACGCGGCATACGACGAGATCCTGGTTCCCGCCGGCATGGGCGATGTGGCCATCTGCACTGAGATGGGCCGCTTTATGATGGGCCCCTACGGCTGCCTGGTCATCAAGGCCATCCACGAGAAGCAGATCTACAAGGACTATATCGGCGTGGACGCAAGCGCCGTCGATCTGATTCGTCCTGCCATGTATGGCGCCTACCACCACATTACGGTGATGGGCCAGCCGGGTGGCGACGACAAGACCACAGCGCCCGTCACGGACACCTACGACATCACGGGCAATCTGTGCGAGAACAATGACAAGTTCGCCATCGACCGCGAGCTTCCGCATATCGACATGGGCGACCTGCTCGTGATTCACGACACCGGCGCGCATGGCCACTCTATGGGCTACAACTACAACGGCCGCCTGCGCTCCGCCGAGGTGCTGCTGCGCCCCGACGGCTCGGCCGACCTTATCCGCCGCGCCGAGCGCCCGGGCGATTACTTTGCCACGCTCGACGTGCTACCGAGCGGCCGAGAGCTGCTGGCCAAGTCGCGCGCCGAAAGTGCCCGCCGTCGCGCCCAAGACGAGCGCCTGGCAGTCGCCGCCCAATGGAACAAACGCATCCAGATCGCGGACGCGAAGGAGAAGAACATGGACATCCGCAATCTCGAGGGCTCAATCGTCGCCCTCGTCACGCCGTTTAAAAAGGATGGCAGTGTCGACTTTGACGCACTCGAGCGCCTTATCGATTTCCACCTGCAAAACGGCACCGACGCCATCCTCACCCTGGGCACCACCGGCGAGAGCGCCACGATGACCGACGACGAGGACAACTCCGTCGTCGCCGCCGTGGTCAAGCATGTTGCAGGACGCGTCCCCGTCATTGCCGGCTCGGGCTCCAACTCCACGCAGACCATGCTCACCAAGTCGCTCACCTATCAGGGCCTGGGCGCCGACGGTCTGCTGCTCATTACCCCCTACTACAACAAGTCTAACGAAGAGGGCATCTACCAGCACTTTAAGACCGTGGCCGACGCCGTGGACATCCCCTGCATCCTGTACAACATCCCCGGCCGCTGCGGCTGCGGTATCAGCGAGCGCAATGTGGAGCGCCTGGCCGCACATCCCAACATCATGGGTATTAAGGAAGCCTCGGGCAACGTCGCCTACGCGGCCAAGATCGCCCACCTGCTGTCAGACGACTTCCGCATGTACTCGGGCGAGGACGCGCTTACCGTACCGCTCATGAGCCTGGGCGCCTCGGGCACCATCAGCGTGTGGGCCGATGTTCAGCCGCAGCTCGTGCACGACATGTGCCGCGCCTATCTGGACGGTGACGTGGAGCGCGCCCGCGATATCCAGATTGCCGGTCAGCCGCTCATCAACGCCCTCTTTAGCGAGGTCAACCCCATCCCCGTCAAGGAAGCGCTCGCCCAGATGGGTATGATCGAGGCAAACTACCGTATGCCGCTGTGCCCCATGGCAGACGACACGCGCGCTGCACTTACCGATGCTCTGAAGGGAGCTGGTCTGCTTGATTAAGACCGTCATTATGGGAACGGGCCGCATGGGCTCGCTCATCCGCACTACCGCCGAAGGCATTGTCGACGCCGGCGGGCAGCCCGTTTTTGATATCGTCGCCCAGATCGGTTTTGATCTGTCCGAGCTCGAGAGCGCCCCGGCGGCCGACGTTATCATCGACTTCTCGAACGTCGTGACCTTCGATGCCGTCGTCGCCTATGTCGAGCGCACGGGCGCCGCGTTGGTCTCGGGCACCACGGGCTATACGCCCGAGCAGATGGACCGCCTGCGTGAGCTGGGCCAGAACACCCGCGTTATGCACTCGGGCAATTACTCCATCGGCATCGCAGCCCTGCGTCATCTAGTGGCCCAGGCCACGCGTGAGCTGCCCGGCTTTGACTGCGAGATTGTCGAGACTCACCACAATCAAAAGGTCGACGCCCCCAGCGGCACTGCCAAGCTACTGCTCGATGCCGTCGTCGAGGCCGAGCCCGAGGCAGGCTACCACCCCGTCTATGGCCGCGAGGGCATGTGCGGCGCGCGTGACCCCAAGGAGATCGGCATGCACTCGCTGCGCGGGGGCACCGTCGCCGGCGTGCACGAGGTGAGTTTCTTTGGCCAGGACGAGGAAGTCACGCTCACCCACCGCGCCACGAGCCGTCAGATCTTCGTCAACGGCGCCCTGGCCGCCGCCCAGAAGCTCGTCGCCCGCGAACCCGGCTTCTATACGTTCGACCAGGTCATGTTTGCCTAACCAGGTATCAACCGAATCCACCCAAAGGAGAGATAGCAAATGAGCGACGCAGCCGAGATGAATGCCCAGGAGATTATCAACTACATCGCCACCGCGCCCAAAAAGACACCTGTCAAGCTATACGTGCGCGAAAAGCCCGGCATGAAGGTTGCCTGGGGCGACGCACATGTCTACGGCGGCCGTCGCGGCAAGACCGTCTTTGGCGACTGGGATGAGCTCAAGGCCATCCTCGATGCCAATGCCGACTCCATCGACTACTACGATGTCGAGAATGACTGCCGCAACTCTGCCGTGCCCATGCTCGACCTTAAGGGCATCAACGCCCGCATCGAGCCGGGCGCGATCATCCGTGACCGCGTCGAGATCGGCGATCGCGCCGTCATCATGATGGGCGCCATCATCAACATCGGCTCCGTCATTGGCGAAGGCTCCATGATTGATATGGGCGCCGTGCTGGGCGGCCGCGCCACCGTGGGCAAGAACTGCCACATCGGCGCCGGCACCGTGCTGGCAGGCGTTGTGGAGCCCGCCAGCGCCACGCCCGTCATCATCGAGGACGATGTCATGATCGGCGCCAACGCCGTGGTCCTGGAGGGCGTGCACGTAGGCAAGGGCGCTGTCGTTGCCGCCGGCGCCGTGTGCGTCGAGGATGTCCCCGCCGGCGCCGTCGTGGCCGGTGTCCCCGCCCGCGTCATCAAGATGCGCGACGAGAAGACCGACAGCAAGACCGGCCTGGAAGAGGGCTTACGTCAACTTTAATAGTTACGCGGTTTTGACAAACCGCGTTTTCGCTGACGTATGCCCAACCTGCGGCGCAATGTCAGCAACCAAGCCGAAAACAAAAAAGGCCGAAGTCCCGAAGGGCTTCGGCCTTTGTTTTTCTGCAACGTCCAAGCACAGCTTATCGATTCTCAATACTTCCGATGTTCTTGAGCTCGATGGAGATGAGGCCGTTGGGCTCGTTGACAAACTCGATGTACTCAGAGTTCGAACCCATCTCGGCCGGGAAGCTGATCTCGATGCCCGTGTCGGTACGGATCTTGTGGTTGCGCACCGCCGCGCGTTCGACCTGCTTGCGCTCCACGGGCACACGCTCAGGCACCTTCTCCTCAGTCAGTGCCGCGCGCACGCTCTCCTTGATAACCGGCTCGTCCTCAAAGACCTCATCGACGATATCCCAAGGGGGCAGTTCCTCGTCATCCTCAACTTTCTCGGCAACAGCAGCCTTAACCTTGGCGAGCGCCACGGCCGTATTGGCACCGTGCTCCTCGGCGACTTCCTCGACCACACGCGTCACGGTGTCGATGACCTCCTTACCCGACACGCCCGTGTCGCACTGCAGCAGGCCATCGGGAATAAGCATACGGTCCTCGCCGGCAATCTTGCGTTTCTTGTCCACGTACCCAATCTCCATGGTGCTCGCGCGCACGATGGCATAGCTTGGCACCTTTTGCGAGGGGTTCGGCAGAATGGCGTAGTGGCGCGCGATGTCGTTGCGCACCTCCCCCTCTTCGCGGTCCACTTCGTGCATAAAGGCCTGCTTGGAGCCCAGCAGCATCACGGCAAACCAGCGGGCATCCTCATCGTCGTCAAAATCAGCCACGAGCACGTCGGTGGACTCGGCTTTCTCAGCCTTGGTGAGCTCGGAGGAGATAAACTCCGCAATCTGCTGCGACAGGTCCACGAACTCGCGCTCACCAAAGAAATAGCCCTTGAGCTCGCCGCCGAACGCAGAGTTCTCGGCAAACGTGGCGCGTTTGTTGTCGGCCGAGGTACGCGCGCGGCGCAGATGTGTGGTCACGAAGTTGCGCACGGTACGACTCTCGATATCGAGCTCGCGCTGGCTCATGACGTTGACGGCAGAGTCAAAGTCCAGGATATGCAGAATCGCGTGATTGATTTTCATATACGGCATTCCGTTCTAGATCGATTTCGGCACGAACCAGTATAGCGGTCGATCCCGCCCCAGGCGCATCGAAGATTGGTGCATCGGGGACAGGTTGCTTTGCACCAATGGTTAGCGCAGGAGCTCGGACTGCCAAGCCTCGAGCTGTTCTGCCAAGCTCTTGCCGGCAGCGGGCATGTCGATCTGGGGACGTTTGGGCAGAAGCGCACACTTAAGAATCGCAACGATAGTCTGCGAGACAAAGCGTCGCGTATCCTTGTCAAAGCCTTGCGCAGCCTGGAGCATCACGGGCAGGCTCTCGCGCAGATTCCCAGCGATATCCGCAAACCGCTCAGCACCCGTTGCCTCAAACACGGAGAACAACGCATCTACAAAACGCTCGCGCTCGCCAGGCGACACTGCAAGCAGCATCTCGCGAATGGAGCCATCAACATATCGAGCACCGGCGGACAGGCGCTCACAGTACACGAAGTCGCGACCATCAACCACCCAGCTAAAGGGATTGTGCTGCAGCAGGCTGAACTCGGTGCTCTCAACGATGGCATAGTCCTCTTGTGTCTCGAACATCATGCCAAAGATCGACGACCGAGGTAGCGTCTTGTCGATTCGACCGGAAAGATCGGCAAAAGCGTCGCCGTTCAGAAACTCCTCGACGAAGCCCGGACCATCATGGGAATATGCCCGTTCAATTCGCTCACGAGCGACATCGGAGCACATCGCCGCACCGTACACCGCAAGGTTTCCACCCTTGGAATGACCTCCGCACAAAAGCGGCCCGTCGATCGCATCCGCCGCCTCGTCCACATAACGCGCCGCGGATTCCTGGGCCGGCACAGGACACCGGAACGCCATGTTAAAGTCCTCTTTCCAGCCCACAATCGTGCTGTCGGTCCCCCGGAAGGAAAGATAACTAAACCCCGCCGGAAACCGGAACGCCATGGCTGCAAACTGCTCTGTTGTCTCGGCATCACTCACGCTACGATAGCCGCAAACACGAACGCCACGGTAGCGAGGGCTTGCTGCCGCAGCCTCCAACAGGGCACGGCTCCCCTCCGGATCCCACAGGTCGCCAATCATGTCTTGGTAGCACTCGGCGCGCAGCAGCTCGCGTACGTCTAGGCCCTGCCAGTTCATCAGCTCCGCCATATCACCCGGCAAACGCAAATAGGACAACCACGCAAAGACCAGGCTATCCACCGCGCAGAACGGCCGTTCCTCAAACGGATCAAACGCCGTCTGGGCATAGGTTAAAAAATTAGGCGAATCCGACATGGCCCTCCCATCAACTATGGTGCATTGGGGTGGTGCAAAGTAACCTGACCCCCTCGCACCAAAAAGGCGCCCGGACCGTGTGGCCCGGACGCCTTTCATTGTAGCCTGTTGCCCAAAAAAGCTTGGTTTAGCAGGAGAAGTCGACGCTGTCGATGATGTCCTTGAGGGCCTTGGCGGAGGCGGTGAGCTCATGCTGCTCGTCATCGTTCAACGGCACGGGAACGCGGCAGACGACGCCGTCACGGCCAACGACCGTCGGCATGGAGATAGCCAGATCGGACAGGCCATACTCGCCCACCATGAGCGAGGAAACGGGCAGAACGGTCTGCTCATCGCGCATGACAGCGGTGCAGATGCGCTTGACGGCCATGGCGACGCCGTAGTAGGTGGCGTGCTTCTTCTCGATGATGGTGTAGGCGGAGTTCTTGACGTCCTCGGCGATGCGCTTCTCGGCAGCCTCATGCTCCAGGTGGCCGTGAAGCTCGCAGAAGGTGTTCAGCGGAACGCCAGCAACCTGAGCGCTGGACCAAGCGACAAACTCGGAGTCACCGTGCTCGCCCATGACATAGGCCTGGACATCGCGCGGGTCAACCTCGACGTGGGCACCAAGCATCTGCTGCAGACGGCCAGTGTCGAGCACGGTGCCGGAGCCGATGACATGGCCCTCGGGCAGGCCGGACATCTTGATGGCAGCATAGGTCAGAACATCAACCGGGTTGGAGACGATGAGCAGAATGCCGTCGAAGCCGGACTTCTTAATCTCGGGGATAATGGACTTAAAGATGTTTACGTTCTTGTTGACCAGGTCCAGGCGGGTCTCACCGGGCTTCTGGGCAGCGCCAGCGGTGACGACGATCATGGCGGCGTCGGCGACATCGGAATAATCGCCGGCGTAGATCTTCATCGGCTCGGCAAACGTCATGCCGTGCGCGATATCCAGAGCCTCACCCTCGGCGCGGTTCTTGTCCACGTCGATGAGGACCATCTCGGAGAACAGACCACTCTGCATCAGTGCGAACGCCGAAGACGAACCGACGAAACCGCAGCCGACAATAGCGACCTTCTTCTCGTTAACCATTAGAAACTCCCATCTCTCTCCACAAACAAGCCGCCCGGGAACGACCCGAGCGGCTTGTCGTAATCCCAATACATCCAATCGGGACTTTGATTATGCTCCTATTCGCAGCCAAAAATCGACCGTTTACCGAAATTGTTTGCAGAATTCGTAAAATAACTGCACGAAATCGGTTTCGAGCTATTGACGAGTCGAAATAGGTTTCTAATACAGGCCCGCCTCGCGAATGGCCTCGACAGCCAAAGCGATCTGATCGGGCGGCAGGACCAGCGCCATGCGCACGTGCCCCTCGCCCGAAGGGCCAAAGCTCGCGCCCGGCGTCACCACAACGCCGGCCTTCTCCATGAGCTCCTCGCAAAACGCCATGGAATCGGTGCGACCACCGGGAAGCTTGGCCCACACAAACATAGAGCCATGCGCGTTGGGACGCTCCCAGCCCAGGCCCTCAAGACCGTCGCACAGGGCATCGCGGCGTTCCTGGTACTTCAGACGCTGCGCCTCGACCTCATCGCGCGGACCGTTCAGGCACGCGATGGCGGCCTTCTGAATCGGGAAGAACATACCAAAGTCGATCTGGCCGCGCAGCTTGGCAAAGGCAGAGACCACATCCTCGCGACCGACCAAAAAGCCGATGCGGGCACCGGTGACGTTAAACGACTTGGAGAGCGAGAAGAACTCAACGCCCACCTCGAGCGCGCCGGGATACTGCAAGAAGCTGCCGCCGGGCTCGCCGTCAAACACGATGTCGGAGTACGCGTTATCATGGACGATCAACAGATCATGCTCGCGGGCAAAGGCGATAATCTCCTCGTAGACCTCGGGCGTGCCCACCGAGCCGACCGGGTTCGCGGGCAGCGACACGATCATGTACTTGGCACGATCGGCAACCTCGGGATCGATACCCGCCACATAGGGCAGGTAATTGTGCTCGGCAACCAGCGGATAGTATTCGAGCTTGGCATCGGCGATCTTGGCACCCGCCTCAAAGACCGGGTAGCACGGATCGGGAACCAAAATGGTGTCACCCGGATCGAGCAGGGCAAGGCCCAAATGGCCCACCCCCTCCTGCGTGCCGTTGCACGACTGCACCATAGACGGCGTAATGCCCGAAACGCCAAAGCGACGCTCATAGTAATCGCACACGGCCTGCTTGAGTTCGGGCAGGTCGCGCAGGGCATACTTCCACATCTCGGGATCTTGGGCTGCCTGCGTGAGCGCCTCGACCACGTGGTCGTACGGCTTAAAGTCGGGCGTGCCCACGCTCATGTTGTAAATGGTCTTGCCCTGAGCCTTCAGCGCGAGAAGCTTGTTGTTGAGCGAGGCGAAGACCTCCGCGCCAAAGCGGTCGAGACGCTGCGATGCCTGCATGGTGCCACCTTTCGATATAAAAAACGCGGCGCTCCGACAAGAGCGCCGCGCGATACGGGCCATCAGATTGCAAAAGTGTAACGCTTGCAACCCCCGTATTGGTTCAATTTAGCCAACCTTAGTCAACTGGATTGAGCGCGTCGATCTGCGCAAGCCACAGACGCGAGCTAGCGTCACTCGGCATACGCCAATCGCCGCGCGGGCTGAGCGTCACCGAACCCACCTTGGGACCATCGGGCAGGCAGCTGCGCTTAAACTGCTGGGCAAAGAAGCGACGGTAGAACGTACGTAGCCACGTGTGGACGGTCTTGGCGTCGTAGACGCCCTCGAAGCTCTTGAGCGCCATGCGGTAGATCTTGCCCGGCTCAAAGCCAAAACGCAGCAGGTAGTAGAGGAAGTAGTCGTGCAGCTCATACGGGCCCACCAAATCCTCGGTCTTCTGCGCAATCTCGCCGTCGCCCGTGGGCGGCAGAAGCTCGGGGGACACCGGCGTATCGAGGATGTCGAGCAGCGTCTCGGCAATACGCCCGCCAAACACATCGGCCGCATAGCGCACCAGATGGCGCACAAGCGTCTTAGGCACGCTCGCGTTGACGGCGTACATGCTCATGTGGTCGCCGTTATAGGTAGCCCAGCCGAGCGCCAGCTCCGACAGGTCGCCCGTGCCGATGACAAAACCACCAGCCTGGTTGGCCAGATCCATCAGAATCTGCGTACGCTCGCGCGCCTGGCTGTTCTCGTAGGTCACGTCCTGCACGGCCGGATCATGCTCGATATCCTTAAAGTGCTGTTCCACGGCAGCATGGATTGAGACCTCGCGGAAGCTCACACCCAAGTCACGAGCGAGCGACTCGGCATTGGACTTAGTGCGGTGCGTCGTGCCAAAGCCGGGCATGGAAACCGCCGTGATACCCGTGCGCGACAGCCCCAGTGCATCGAAGGCACGCACGGTCACAAGCAGCGCTAGCGTGGAGTCCAAGCCGCCCGAAAGGCCGATGACCGCAGCCTTGGTACCTGTGTGGGCGAGGCGGATCTTGAGGCCCGCAGTCTGCAGACCGAGGATCGTCTCGCAGCGCTCGGCCAAGTCGCCGTGGTCGGCCGGCACAAAGGGCGCGCGCGGGAAAACGCGGTCGATATCGCAGGCATCGCGCAGGACAGGTTCTTCGGCCAGCACGCCCTCAAACGAAAACTCAACGGCCGTGGCCTCCGGCGCATCGTCGGTGCGCGTCCACGTCGTCGAGCGACGGCGCTCGGCAACCAGGCGGTCAAGGTCAACGTCGGCGATGGCCATATCGCAGGTAAGCAGTTTGGTCGCGGCGAGCTTGGAGCCGTTTTCGTAGACGAGGTTCTCGCCCGCAAAGACCATGTCGGTCGTGGACTCGCCCTCGCTCGCGTCCGCGTAGGCATAGGCGCAGTACAGGCGCGCGCTCTGGTTGGAGATTAGGCTGCGGCGGTAATCCGCCTTACCGATAATCTCGTCCGAAGCCGACGGATTGAGGATCACCGTCGCACCGGCAAGCGCCATCTCGGTCGAAGGGGGCGCCGGCACCCACAGGTCCTCGCAGGCCTCAACGCCCAGCACCATATCCTCGGCACCTTCATCACAGCAGCGGTAGACAAGCCCCGAACCCAGCGGAACCGGACCCTGACCGGCAAACTCGACCCACACGGGATCCGCAGGCGATGGAGCAAACCAGCGACGCTCATAGAACTCGCCATAGTTGGGCAGATACTTCTTGGCCGTAAGACCCAAAAGCTCGCCCGCGCAGCACACGGCAGCGCAGTTGTAGATATTCTCGGCAACTGCAACGGGAAGACCGATGGTAAAGACAATCGGCAGATCGCGGGTTTCATCGAGAATGTGCACAAGTGCCGCCTCGCAGGCATGCAGCAGTGTGCGGTTATGGAACAGATCAGCCGCGGTATAGCCAGTCAGATTAAGCTCGGGCAACACCAGCGCGCGAACGCCGCGCTCGGCAGCATCGCGAACAGCCGCCAGCGCAACCTCGGCATTGCCCTCGACATCGGCCACGCGAATCCGCGGCGACGCCGCCGCCACACGCAAAAAGCCATCAGACTGAGAAAGGTGAAGATTCATAAGAATGCCCCCGTGCGTAGACGCCATTCACAACAATTAGCAAGCTCTATTGTAGTTCAACCGCCGGGTGCAACCGCATCCCACCAACTTGGTGAGCTATTGATGAGTTGATGGTATCTGTTAAATGTCACGTACGATTCACATCTGGTGGGTACCCTGATGGCTACACGAAACGAAGCAGATTTACACCGGGAGGACCCCGTATGACAACCAAGTACACCGACGCGCCGCGCACGCGCGTCATGACACCGGCCGCGCTCAACAACGGCGTTCACGAAAACCATTCCATCGGACAGACCATGGCCATCGCACCCAAAAAGGGCCTGTTCGACGACATTTCCATTCCCCAGATCATCGCCGGCGCCGCAGCTGCCGCCACGAGCGTGGCGCTTGCTTCAAAGATCGGCATTGCCGGCTCGGTGATTGGCGCCGCCGTGAGCTCGGTCATCACCGTTGTGTCTTCGCAGGTCTACCGCCACTTTATCTCTGCCAGCGCCGAAGCCCTCAAAGGTACGCACGCCGACGTCGACTACCCCGCCGGCGCCTATGAGCCCGTTGAATTTAATGCCGAGGAGCACCTGGGCGGCGCCGCGACCACGCAGGAAATGCGCCAGGTTGCGGGACGCGCGACCACGGCACGCGTCGCCCCTAACAGCCTGCGCGCCAAAGCCGCGGCAGAGCGCAGCCAGACGCAAAAGAAGGTCATCATCTTCTCGATCGCCATCGCCATCGTCGCGGTCATCGCCTGCGCCGGCGCCATCCTTATCACCACCGCCGGTGAGGGTCTGGGCGAGCGCCCCGAGCCAATCCTTTCGTCGCGCACGACCGAGAGCGATGCAAATGGCAACACCCAGTCGCAAGATCAGCAGGCACAGGCGGACGGCACGCAAGACAGTTCTACCTCTACCGATTCGTCCTCGAACACCCAAAACCAATCGCAGGGCACCGATTCCTCTACGGCCAACAGTGGCACGCCGTCCGGCACGACCGACTCAAGCCAAACGACTGACGGTTCACAGCCGAGCACGGGCGGCCAGACAAGCGACACCACTTCAGGAACGGGCACAGCAGACAGCAGCAACACCAACAGCTCGAACAGCTCGAGCGGAACCGCGTCTGGCACGGCATCTGACAACTCGAGCCAAGGCACGGCATCGGGCAACTAAGCACATTTGCCTCTCATAGATAACCGACCTATACAACGGGCGCGAATCGAAAGCGGTTCGCGCCCGTTTGCCTTGGGCGCCGCCATGGCGAACGCTATGCGATGGTAAGATGCTTTACATGTGTAAAGAGGAGATTTGCCATGAGCAAGACAATAGTTAGGCCCACGCTATCGCTGGGCAACCACATCTATCTGTATCGCCTGCTACGCGATGCAATCGGATGCGGCAAGCAAACGTTTATGACGCAGGTCGAGGAGGCGCTCGCCGCCGGCGACATGACCGCTTATGACCTGGGCTTCGAGTCCACGCGCGAGCTGCTCGAGGAGCTCAACGACTGCATTAAGCTGACCGTCTTTAAGGGCGGCCGCCTGTATGCCACCGTCATCGCCAACGAGGCCTGGGATGCCGCCCTTGCCAAGGGCGAGGACAAGCCCAAGGCTGCCAAGGGCGCCAAGCAGTCCTACAAAAAGAAAAAGCGCGGTGAGAAGGACCTCAAGGCCGTGCGTCCCAAGCACGTTAAGCGTCCCGAGCCCGAAATCATGGTTGAAGCCGTGCCGGAACCCGAGCCCGAGACAGAGATCGAAGTCGCTATTGAGGTAACAGCGGAAGCCGAAACCGAAATCGCCGCCACGACCGATCCCGAAGTCATATCAGAGCAGGAAGCCACTGCGGAGCTCAACGAGGCTCCCAAGTCGACAACCGCAGAAGCCGCCAACCAACCCGAGACGCCTGCGTTCCAAAACAGCGATGTCTTTAGCGACGAGGCCGAGGACGATCAACCCGACGAGTCCGCTGATCAAGACGCTACCGAGTCGACGCCGGAACCCGAGGCACCGCAGCCCGCCATCTCGCTCACGGTCGTCTATGACCCCGAGAACGCAAACGCCGGCATCACCACCATGGCATCCACGCCCATCGAGGCAAAGTCGAGCATCGAGAACGAGAACGCAACGCAGGTTGAGATTGAAACTGCAGCTGCAGACGCGCCCGTCACCGTGAAGCCCGCAGATTCCACAATCAAGCCGGAAACGACGCCGGAGCCCGCACCCGTCATCGAATCCGTGCCCACCTCTGCTTGCGACCAAATTCCCGCACCGGCACCGGCTCCGGCACCCGCAGCGGCCCCAACCCCCGCACCTGCAG
>URSP01000039.1:0-14912 GCA_900550515.1 uncultured Collinsella sp.
GACATGTCCATGAGGGTATAATTTGCACCGTATGTCTGCACAACGCCTGTGCGCGTACGGTTTTACTCGGGCTACCGTCCATTTCCGTGGAGGCACGGTTCGGCGGCCCTAACAAGAGAGGGGTTCTATGTATAAGATCCTGGAGAAGACGCAGTTCTCGGAGAAGGTGTTCAAGTTCCGCATCGAGGCGCCTGCAATCGCCAAGCATGCGCACGCTGGACAGTTCCTCATGGTCCGCGCCAACGAGACGGGCGAGCGTGTCCCGTTTACCCTGGCCGGCTGGAACGGTGACGAGGGCTGGGTCGAGTTCATCTTCATGGTGATCGGCAAGACCACCGAGATGCTTTCCACCTACGAGGCAGGCGAGTCGCTGCGCGACGTCGTGGGCCCGCTGGGCGTTCCCACCGAGATGGCTGAGGGCCCCTGCGCCGTCATTGGCGGCGGCGTCGGCCTGGCAATTGCCTTCCCGGTCGCCAAGCACCTGGTCGAGACCGGCCACGAGGTTCACGCCATCATGGGCGCCCGCACCAAGGACCTCCTGCTCATGGAGGACCAGTTCCGCGAGCTCCTCGACGAGGACCACATCCACATCACCACCGACGACGGCTCCTACGGCGAGCAGGGCGTTGTCACCGCTCCGCTGGAGCGTCTGCTGCAGGACAAGGCCGTGAGCCAGGTCTTCTGCGTCGGCCCCGTTCCGATGATGAAGTTCTCGACCCTCACCGCCCAGAAGTACGACACCCCCATCACCGCGTCCCTCAACCCCATCATGGTTGACGGCACCGGTATGTGCGGCTGCTGCCGCGTCGAGGTGGGCGGCGTGACCAAGTTCGCTTGCGTCGACGGCCCCGACTTCGATGCCACCCTGGTCGACTGGGATGACCTTCGTGCCCGCCAGGCCGCTTACCGTTCCGAAGAGGGCGAGTCCCTCAAGGCCTATGAGGAAAAGAGCTGCGCATGCCACTAGTTAACGGTCGTTTCGTTGCCGATATGAAGTCGCCCCGCACCCCCGATAACGAGGAGCCGGCTGCCGAGCGCGCCTGCGACTTCCGCCCCGTCGACAAGGGCTTCACCGAGGAGATGGCGCTGGCCGAGGCCGAGCGCTGCCTCAACTGCAAGAAGCCGTTCTGTGTTGAGGGCTGCCCCGTCAACATCAACATTCCCCGCTTTATCGAGCAGATCCGCGCGAAGGACTTCGGCGGCGCTCTCGATACCATCCGCGAGGACTCCATGCTTCCCGCCATCTGCGGCCGCGTCTGCCCGCAGGAGAACCAGTGCGAGGGCAAGTGCATCCGTGGTAAGAAGTCCGAGCCCGTGGCCATCGGCCAGCTCGAGCGCTTCCTGGGTGATCGCCCCGAGCTCGCCTCCACGCCCAAGATGGCCCCCAAGAACGGCAAGAAGGTCGCCGTCGTCGGCTCCGGCCCGTCCGGCATCACCTGCGCCGGCGAGCTCGCCCGTAACGGCTTTGACGTCACCGTCTTTGAGGCCTTCTTTACCGGCGGCGGCGTGCTGGTCTACGGCATCCCCGAGTTCCGTCTGCCCAAGGCAGTCGTCAAGCGCGAGATTGACGGCCTGGAGGACATGGGCGTCAAGTTTGAGTACAACTCCGTCGTGGGCAACATGGCCACGGCCGAGGAGCTGTTCGAGCAGGGCTTCGACGCCATCTACGTGGCGACCGGCGCTGGCCTGCCCAAGTTCCTCAACGTCCCCGGCGAGAACCTGCCCAACGTCTTCTTCGCAAACGAGTACCTCACCCGCGTGAACCTGATGAAGGCCAACAAGTTCCCCGAGTACGACACCCCCACCAAGCACGGCAAGAACGTCGTTGTCTTTGGTGGCGGCAACGTGGCTATGGACGCCGTCCGTACCGCCAAGCGCCTGGGCGCCGAGCACGCTATCATCGCCTACCGCCGTACCGAGGATGAGATGCCTTGCCGTCGTGCCGAGCTGCACCACGCCAAGGCCGAGGGCGTCGAGGTTCTGCCGCTCGTTTCCCCGCTCGAGTTTGTCGCTGGCGAAGACGGCTCCGTGTGCGCCGTCAAGGTCCAGAAGATGGAGCTCGGCGAGCCCGACGAGTCCGGCCGTCGTCGCCCGGTGCCCATCGAGGGCGCCATCGAGGAGATCCCCTGCGACGTCGCGATCTCGGCTATCGGCACCAACGCCAACCCCTTCGCAAAGAAGATCGGCGGCAAGATGGAGCTCAACAAGTGGGGCTACATCGTCGCCGACGAGGAGACCGGCCAGACCACCGATCCCCGCATCTGGGCCGGCGGCGACATCGTCACCGGTGCCGCTACGGTCATTCTGGCGATGGGCGCTGGCAAGAAGGCCGCCGCTTCCATCACCAAGAGTCTGCTGGGCGAGTAATCACCCTCAGCGCTAGCCATTAAACGGCAAAGTCCCTGTCGAGCACACGCTCGGCGGGGACTTTTTCTATGCCGGCCGTCCCACCACCACAAAGGTGCCTGTCCCCTTTGTGGTGGTTTTGGTCGGTTAGCCTTCGAGCTGCGCCACTTTGTAGCGGTAGGCTGCGGCGATGACATCCTTGCAGCCTTCGCGGCCCAGCTTGGCGCGGTTGACGACGATGTCCTTGCCGCTCGTCATCTTCCACTTTCCGGCGCTGTAGCGCTTATAGAACGCCTCGCGCGCCTTCTGCTGTTGCTTGACCAGCTTGGCGCCCTTCTTTTTGTTAAGGCCACGCTTCTTGCGCACGATCTCGACGCGGTCCTCAAAGGGTGCGGTCACCAACACGGCAATGTGGTTGGGGTTATTACGCAGCAGGTAATCGGACAGGCGGCCTTCGATAATGCAGCTCTCGGTCTCGCCCAGATCCAAAATCACCTGGCTCATCTTTTGGAACAACTTATCCGAGTACGAACGCGCATCGTAGCGGTCGGGCAGAAACGCCATGTTCTCCACGGCCAGGCGCTCGTCGTAGGCAGCCATCTTGTCGAGCGACTCGCCCGCGCGCAGCGACGCACGCACCAGCAGCTCGTTATCGTACAGCGGAATCCCCAACTCGTCGGCAAGCATGCGACCAATCTCGTGGCCCTCGGCGCCAAAGTCGCGCGCGATGGTAATGACCACAGGACTCTTCTTGTTCTCCAGATCGCTCATCGCGATTCCTTTCTCTATGTGACAAAGGGGCTGTCCCTTTGCCACATTCTACGCTGCCACCATTCGCCTCTGATATGCGCGAACCAGCAGCGAGATACCAAAGTTGAGCACAAAGTACATCGCAAACACCAGGCCGTAGAGCATAAGCACCTGCGACAGGTCGATCGCGTGGGCCATCACGACGTTTGCCGTGTACATGAGCTCGGCCACGTTAATGCCCGAAAGATACGAGCTGTCCTTGATGACAGTCGTGCATTGGCTAAACAGCGCCGGAATGATTGTCTTAAACGTCTGCGGCAGAATGATGTAGCGCATGGTGGCAAAGAAGCCAAAGCCCTGGCTCTGCGCTGCCTCAAACTGGCCGCGCGGAATCGAGTTGAGGCCGCCGCGCACAATCTCGGCCATAACAGCACTGGTAAACAGCGTAAAGGCGATGGTCGAAATCACAATGTCCAAACCCTGTACCGTAAAGTAGATAAACAGGATCCACAGCAGGTTTGGCGTGCAACGGAACAGCTCAATATAGGCACTCACCAAAATACGGAACGGGCGGGGCGCATAGCTTTTAACAAGCGCCAGCACCGTGCCAAAGATGAGCGAGAAAAAGATCGACAGCGCCGAGATCTCGATCGTCTTAACAAAGCCGCCCCAAATGTAGAGCAGGTTGGTCGCGTTGAAGATTTCCATGCGCTAGGCCTCCTCTACGTTGTCGAGCCCCAGCTCGGCCAGGCTCACGCCGCGCGGACGCTCCTTGGAGCGGCGCTCGAGCCACTGCACCAGCATGGCGAGCGGAAAGCAGATGATGAAGTACATAAGGCAGCAGACGATGTATCCCTGCAGGTAACCGTACAGACTCACAAAGTTGTCGGAACGGTACATAAGGTCGCCGCCGGCCACAAGCGCCAGCACCGACGTGTTCTTGACCAGGTTGAGCGCCTGGTTACACAGCGGCGGCAGAATGATCTTGAACGTCTGGGGCAGCACGATGTACCAGTATGCCTGCGCACGGGTGAAGCCCTGGCTCTGGGCCGCCTCCATCTGACCGCGCGGAACCGCCTCGATACCAGTGCGGATGACCTCCGAAATGTAGGCCGCGTGATACAGGCCCACACCCAAGAAGCCCAGCACGAACGGCGCGATGCGCACCGGCTGGTCGGCACCGGTTATGGCCTGCAAAAACTGCGGACCGGCCATGTACATAAAGAGCACCTGCACGGGCAACGGGGTGTTCTGGTAAAACTCCACGTACACGCGGCTTATGGCGCGCAGCACGCGCGAACGGGTGGTAGAGAACACGCCCAGCAGCGTGCCCAGCACCAGCGACAGCAGCAGACCGGCAACGACCACCTGCAGCGTCACGCCAAAGCCCTCCCAGAAGGGCCCCATGTTTTGAAATGTCGTCGACCAACGGTCGGCGTCAAATAATCCTTCGAGCATTTGATTCCTTCCTTGGACGATGCGCCTATACAAGACCCCAGGTCTTGACCTCTTGGTCGAGCCAGCCGTCGGCCAGGCGATCGCAAATCACCTGATCGACCACGGCCGAAAGGTCGCAGCCCTTCTTGGTCGCCACGCCGTAGCCCTGCTCGCCAAACTTGACCTCGGGCTGCAGCAACTCAACGGTCTCGTTCATGTAACCGGCCAGCGTGGAGCGGTCCATGGCAAAGACGTCGATATTGCCGGCGTCGAGCGAGCTCTTGATGATGGGGTAGCCGCTAAAGGCCCTAAACTCGGGCTTGCAGCTAAAGCCGTTGTCCTTGATCATCTGCTCAATCAGGCCCTGCGTGGTGGCACCCTGGCTCACGCCAATGACCTTGCCGTCCAGGTCCTCAATCGAGGTAAAGCCCGAACGCTTCTTGACCATGAGTCCCACGTAGTCGGTGCGGTACGGCGTCGAAAAATCCCAGCTCTTCTTGCGCTCGTCGGTGATGGTGTAGGTCGCCGCGACCACGTCGAGTTGGCCGTTATCGATCAGCGGGCCGCGCGTCTTGGGCGTTACGTCGGTAAACTCGACAAGCTCCTGGGCACGGGCATCCTTGTAGCTCACGCCAAAGACGGCAGCGGCGATCTGGTAGCACAAATCGACTTCCATGCCCTCAAAGCGGCCCTTGGCGGTGTCGTAATAGCCGTAGCCGGGAACGTCCTTCTTAACGCCGGCATTCAGATGGCCACGCGACTTGATGGCCGCAAGCTTAGACCCCTTGTCGAAGCCCTCGCCACTGGTGGAGTTGCCGCAACCGGTAAGCGCGGTCCCCGTCAGCGCAAGCATACCGGCACCCGCCAGCTGCAAAAAGTGACGGCGCGACACGGCCGCCCTCGTCATATCCGTCATGTCCATCACCGCGCCTAGTGCAGAATCTTGGACAGGAACTCGCGGCAGCGCGGGTTCTCGGGGTTATCGAAGAAGTGCTCGGGCGTGCCCTCCTCCAGGATACGGCCGTCCTCCATAAAGATGACGCGGTCGGCCACCTGGCGCGCAAAGCCCATCTCGTGCGTCACGCAGATCATGGTGATGTCCTCCTGCGCGAGCTCAATCATAACGTCCAGGACTTCCTGGACCATCTCGGGGTCGAGCGCCGAGGTCGGTTCGTCAAACAGGATGATGGGCTGCTTGGTGCACAGGGCACGGGCGATGGCGATGCGCTGCTGCTGACCGCCCGAGAGATTCTGCGGATACTCGCCAGCCTTATGCGCCATGCCGACGCGCTTGAGCGCGGCGATGGCGATCTCGGTCGCCTCCTCCTTGCTCTTCTTTTGCAGCTTGATGGGTGCGAGCGTCAGGTTGCCCAGCACCGTCATGTTGGGATACAGGTTGAACTGCTGAAACACCATGGAGCTGTACTTGCGAGCCATCTCCAGGTGATTCTTTTTGGTGAGCGGCGTACCGTCGATGACGACCTCGCCCGACGTGGGCTCCTCCAGATAATCGACGCAACGGATGAGCGTCGACTTACCCGAGCCGGAAGGCCCGATCATTACGAGCTTCTCGCCGCGCTTGACGGTGAGATTGATATCTTTGAGCACATGCAGGTCGCCAAAGTACTTGTTGAGATGCTTGATCTCGATCATGTCTGCCATGAATGTCCCTTCCCTGCGTTTACACGAGTTGAACTATTGTACGGAAAGAACCGCGTTTCCGCAGCCCACACTACATTCCCGTAAAGAACCCGCAACCTTTAACCCACTCGTTGGCGCTCATTGGGGACAGACTTAAATGAGTACCTGCCCATTGGGTACTCATTTAAGTCTGTCCCCAATGAGCGCCCAATGACCAGCCAGGGAAGACGCCCTTCATCGGCCAACAAAAAAGGGGCGCGACTGCAATGGTCACGCCCCCTCAACATCAACTATGTACCGCTCTGCCCTTACGCTAATTTGGCGCCGACGATCTTTGCCGCGGCAGGCTTATCGAAGTTGCCGCCAGTGGCCTTGCCCAGGGCACCCATAACCTGGCCCATCTGCTTCTTGGACGTGGCGCCCAGCTCGGCGATGACCTGCTCAATCAAGGCCTCGAGCTCCTCGCCCGAAACCTGCGCGGGCAGCAGGCTCTCCAGAATCTTGACCTGCTCGGTCAGGTTGTCGGTACGCTCTTGGTCGGTACCGGCCTTGATGGACATCTCCAGCGTCTCGCTCGTCTGTTTGATCAGACGCTTGATCATGCTGTTGACGTCTTCCTCGGTCACATCGCGGCGCTCGTTAACCTCGATATTCTTCACCTCGGCCTTAACCTGGCGAATGATGGACAGGCGAACCTTGTCCTTGGCCTTCATGGCCGCAATCATTTCCTTCTGCAGCTCTTCGTTGGTCATCTGCAAATCCTCCTCAATAGTGCGGACGGCACTCACACGAGCGCCGCCCCATGATTACTCAGTCGTCGACGAATCGTCGGTCGAACTCTTGGTGACGCCCTTCAGGCTGACGTTGTATGGCACGTCTTTGGGCATGGGATTGACGGTGATGTCGGCATCCTTCTTGTACTGCTCTAGCCACTCGCTGTACGCGGTGCTGGCCGCCTGCGTCTTCACCACGTTGGAGACGTACTTCTTGATGGCCTTGGGCACCTGGTTGATGTCATCAACCTGATTATCGACATGGAAGTAGTCGGTGCACTTGATGATGTGGTAACCATAGGTCGACTCGACGACTTCGCTCACGTCGCCCTTGTTGAGCCCCTCGAGCGCCGTCTGGTAGCTGTCGACAAAGGTGGTGAGCTTATCCCAGCCCACATCGCCCTTCTTCTCCTTGGAACCGGTGTCCTCGGAGTACTGCTCCACGGCGTCCTCAAAGCTCAGCTCACCGGAGTTGATCTTGTCCAGGCACTCCTGTGCCTTGGCCTTGGCGGCGGCCTTGTCCTCGTCGGAAGCGTCGGAATCAACCTTGATCAGGATGTTCGACGAGCGACGGGCGTCGTTGTAGCTGGACAGGTTTTCGTTGATGTAATCGACAATCTCGCTGTCCTTGGGCTTGCTCGTGGGCGCGACGGCATCCTTGAGTTTCTGCTGCGCCAGACTCTCCTTGAGCGAATCCTTGTAGGTATCCTCGGTATAGCCGTAGGTCTTGAGGGTCTTCTTAAAGGCCTTGGCACCGCCCGCGCTCTTGCACGCGTCCTTCCAAGCCTTCTCGACCTCCTCGTCCGACACCGTCACGCCGTTCTCCTTCTGTGCCTGCTGAAGCAGAATCTGCTGCGTGTAGGATTCGATGAGCTGCTTGCGGTACTTCTTGGGCGTGAGGTCGTTGTCAACCAGATACTGCGCCCAATCCTCATCCTTGGTGTAGCCGTAGGACGTGCGCATGCTCATGATCTGCTTGGTCACGGTGTCCTCGGTAAGGTTGGTGCCGTTGATAGTGGCAGCAACACCGCCGGTCAGCTTGTAGCCCGAGGTGTCCTCGGCCTGCGACATAAGGCCGGAGCACGCCATCGCCGAGACGGAAAGCAGCATCGCCAGCACGCCGATGACCACCAGGACGATCTTGACGGTCTTAGACACGTACGTCTTGCGCTGCTTCTTGCGAGAGCTGGAGGCAGCGCGAGCCTGCTGCTCGGGCGTCGGCTCGGGCGCGGGGTTCTTTTTCTTATTTGCCATAGTTGGCCTTTCGCATAACGAATCGAACAAACGCCATTGTGTCACAACGCAGCCCCCGCGGCACGCTTGGTGCATTGGGGACAGGTTAATCTGCACCATTTTGGTGCAAAGGGGACAGCTCTGGCAGCCGGCAGTTAGGGACAGTCCCCAAGTGCCGATTCAGCCCCACCTTAGAAGTGACGGCGGATGGCGTCGACCATGCCCTGGGGCGTGGTCTGGCCGAGCACGTCGGCTGCGGCATCGGCGCCCATAAAGATGTTCATGAGTGCCTGCAGGGCCTCAACCTGGCCGCCCGGCTCGGCAATACCCAAATTGATGACGATCTGCGCCGGCACCGGAGCGCCCATGCCAGCCATAGCGTTAAATGTCACGGGCGCGGCGGGCTTCACCACCGCGATATAGGGCTTGGCCACAAACCCCGGATCGGTATGCGGAATGGCAATGTTTGCCGCCGGCATGGCAAGACCCGTGGGATAGGCATCCTCGCGCGTGCGAACGGCGTCGAGCCAACCGGACGCAATGTAGCCACATGGTGCAAGCTCGCCCTCGAGCCGCGCAAACACCTCATCCGGCGTTGCACACTCCCAATCAAAAAACACCAGCTCAGGCGTAAACAGCGCTTCGTTATCCGCCATGCGCTCACCTCTCTCATCTAGTCACCTGCGACGTTCTTGAATGACCAGTCGTTAAAGACCGTTCCCGATGACTACCCAAAACAAAAGGTGGCCACGCGCGCCTTGGCGCCAATGACCACCCTGACTACTCGGCTAAATTGTACTGTGCACCGCTAGCCGCGAGGCGCGTCAATTGCGACCTTGCCGCTCTCCAGCACGTGGACGCGGCCGTCGGCGAGCATTTGCACGACCTCGGGGTACAGCACGTGCTCGATCGCGTGGATGTGCTCCTCGAGCGTGTCGACGTCCCAGCCCTCCTCAACAGCCAGCGCACGCTGGGCGATGATGGGGCCGTTGTCGTAGATCTCGTTGGCAAAGTGCACGGTCACGCCGGTCACCTTGACGCCGCGCGCAAAGGCGTCGTCAATCGCATGCGCACCGGTAAAGCTCGGCAGCAGCGCCGGATGCAAGTTGACCACGCGATTGGGGAACGCCGCCAGCAGCGGCGTGTGCACCATGCGCATATAGCCGGCCATCACCACGTACTCGCAGCCGCGTTCGAGCAGCTCATGCGCGATGATCTCGTCAGCCGCGATGGGGTCGGCATAGACATCCTTGGACAGTGTGAGCGTCTGGATACCCGCACGCTCGGCGCGCTGCAGGCCCTTGGCCGAAGGACGGCTCGACACCACAAGCTCAATCGAGACGTTGAGCTTGCCGGCAGCGATCAGATCGATCAGCGCCTGCAGGTTGGTACCCGAACCGCTGATGAGCACACCGATCTTGAGTGGCTCGGCCGTATCGGTGCCGGTCGGACGGGTGTAGGGCACAAAGCCCAGGCCCTCGGCAGCAGCCATCTGCTCGTTAGCGCTCATCGGAGTACACGACCTTACCGGAGCCCTCGACGCACTCGCCCACGCGGAACGGCTTCTCGCCCAGCGCGACCAGAGCCTCGGTCACCGCGGCCTCGTCCTCGGGGGCGACGATCAGGCACAGTCCAACGCCCATGTTGAAGGTCTTGCACGCCTCGTTGGGCGCAAGCTCGGCCTGGCGCGACACATAGGTGATGACGGGCGGAACGTCCCAACCCATCTCGGCACCGTTGCGGGTGACCACGGCGTCGACGTCGTCGGCGAGCGCGCGGTTGAGGTTCTCGGTAATACCGCCGCCAGTGATGTGGGCGATGGCGTGCACCGGAGCGCCTACGCGGAGCAGCTCAAGAACCGGCTTGACGTAGATGCGCGTGGGGGCCAGCAGGGCGTCTGCCAGCGATGCGCCGCCGAGTTCCTCGAGCGGACGGCTCAGCTCCTCGGCCTTAGCGGCGGCCTCGGGCGTGCCCGGCTTAATACCGTCGACGCCGATGACCTTACGCACGAGCGAGTAGCCGTTGGAGTGCACACCGGTGGAAGGCAGGCCCAGAATCACGTCGCCGGGGCGGACGTTCGCGGGGTCGAGCATCTTGGGACGATCGACGACACCCACGGTAAAGCCGGCGAGGTCGTAGTCGGCAGGCGCCATGACGCCGGGGTGCTCGGCCATCTCGCCGCCCACGAGCGCGCAGCCCGCGAGCTTGCAGCCATCGGCCACGCCCTTGATGATCTTTGCCATGTGCTCGGCCTCGATGTGACCGATGGCAACGTAGTCCAGGAAAAACAGCGGCTCGGCGCCCGAAGCCAGAATGTCGTTGACGCACATAGCGACCAGGTCCTGGCCCACCGTCTCGTGACGGTCCATGATCTGGGCGAGCACGAGCTTGGTGCCCACGCCGTCGGTACCGCTAATCAGAATCGGGTCTTCCATATCCTTAAGCGCGGCGGCCGAGAACAGGCCACCAAAGCCACCGATACCGCCGATAACCTCGGGGCGATTGGTGTCCTTGACCATCTGCTTAATAGCGTCGACGGCGCGGCCGCCCTCAGCGGTATCGACGCCGGCATCCTCATACGTCACATGCTTGCTGTCGCTCATCTGAGCCTTCCTCTCCCACTACCGTGGCGCCGCGCGGGCGCCAAACGGTGCTCATAGTTGCGTTCATTTCGGCGTGTGCCATAACAGCACACGCCGTCATATCAACAAAACAGCAGGTAAAACCTACCAGAATAAACCTGTCCCTACATGGCAGGCTTTAGGCCTCGCCGTGCTCCTCTTCCCAGCTGCGGTCGTCGTATTTCTCGACCACGGCGTCGTCGTCAAAGTGCAGCGGCTTATCCAGGTTGCGGGGCTTAAAGCCCTCCATAAACTTATCGCGGCCAAAGCTCTCGGGAATCGCCACGGGGTAGCGGCCGGTAAAGCACGCATCGCAGTAGCCGCCCTTGGGCATGACCTTCAGCAGGCCCTCGACCGAAAGGAAGGCCAGCGAATCGGCGCCGATATACTCGCAAATTTCGTCGACCGTCTTGTTGGCGCTGATAAGCTGCGACTGCACGTCGGTATCGATGCCGTAGAAGCACGGCCAGATGACCTCGGGCGAGTTGATGCGGATGTGAATCTCCTTGGCACCAGCGTTGCGCAGCATCTTGACGAGCTGCACCATGGTGGTGCCGCGCACGATGGAGTCGTCGATGACGACCAGGCGCTTGCCCTCGATGTTGTCGCGCAGCGGGTTGAGTTTCATGCGCACGCCCATGGCGCGCAACTCCTGCGTAGGCTCGATAAACGTACGACCCACGTAGCGGTTCTTGATGAGGCCCTCGCCAAAGGGAATACCGCTCTCGTGCGAATACCCCTCCGCGGGCGGCAGGCCGGAGTCGGGCACGCCGATGACCAGGTCGGCCTCGACGGGCTCCTCGTGCGCCAGCTGACGGCCCATGTCGTAACGGCAGGCATAGACGCTCTTGCCGTTCATGATGGAGTCGGGACGGGCGAAGTAGACCTGCTCAAAGATGCAGTTGGCGGGCTCTTCGGCTGCAGGCACGCCCTGCTCGGATACCAGACCCTCGGCGCTGATGCGCAAGATCTCGCCGGGACGGACGTCACGGACGTACTCGGCACCCACGATGTCGAGTGCGCAGGTCTCGGAGGCAACGACCCAGCCGCCGGCGCGCGTGACATGGACGGCGGAGTCGACCGTCGCGGCGCCGTCCTGCGACGGCAGCTGCGAAACGGATGCGGCATCGGCCTGGTCCAAACCCTCGTCCACCAGCTTGCCCAGCACGAGCGGGCGAATGCCGTGCGGATCGCGGAATGCGTAGAGCGCCTGCTCGTTGATGAGCGTCATGGCGTAGCCGCCGCGCACGAGCTCCATGGTCTTGCGAATGCCCTCGCGCAGGTGGCCCGTACGCTGAGTAAAGTAGCCGATAAGCTTGGTCGCGACCTCGGAATCCGAATTGGAGAGGAACGGCACGCCCAGCTCGATCAGCTGGCGGCGCAGCTCGTCGGTGTTGACCAGAGTACCGTTGTGCGCGAGCGCGATAATGACGCTGTTGATGGTGGAGAGGTGCGGCTGAGAGGCTTCCCAGCTCTTGGCGCCGGCGGTGCCATAGCGCACGTGGCCCACGGCCAGCTGGCCGGAGAGCGTCGACAGGTCGGCGTTGGAGAACACACGATCGAGCAGTCCCAGGTCTTTGCGAACCATAACCGTGCCGCCATCACCCACGGCGATTCCCGCCGATTCCTGGCCGCGATGCTGCAGCGCGCGCAGACCAAAGTACGTCAGTCGAGCCACATCGCGATCGGGTGCCCACACACCAAAAATGCCGCATTCCTCATGCAGCTGGTCGGAGTCCGGATCATACGTCGACATGGTCTTCACCTGTCCCGCGGCGCGCTCGGCCGCGTGGATGGTTTCTTGAGACATGGCATCCCCTCAGAGCCTCGTTATTTGGCGTTACCTGCCCTATTATACGCACGGCAAGACAAGCACTCCCGCGCATGAACAGCGCTTTTTAAAAGCCCACCGAGCTTATAATCCGTTTTGCAGCCAAACATTTTATTGGGCAACCGCCTCGGGGTCGACGATCCCGCATGTTTCCGTTGCGACGCGCCTCGCCCGCCGTTGGGGCTTGCATTGTTGCAATTGGGACGTTCGTCCTGTCTTTTGGCAGGTCGGCGGCGTATCCTTGTACCTACAGCAAAACGAGAAAGGTTATGTATGGATCGAAACGAGCTCGACCCCAGCGTCCCCAGCGCCACGGAGGTCAAGAAGATCCCCCTCATCATTAAGGTATACGCCGCCCTGTGCATCCTGTCCGGCGTGGGCACGCTCCCCTCGGTCGGCGCCTTTATGTGGCAGGTCATCACCGCGCTCATCAACGGCAACGCCGCCGCCAAGCTCGGTGATAACACCCTGGTCGCGGTTGGCCTTATCGTCGCCGGCATCATGCTCTCGGCTGCCAGTGCCGTCATCTTGATCATCTTTGGCCTAGACCTCATCAAGAACCAGCGCCGCAATGCCGCCCGTCTGTCCTATATCCTTATCGCGTTTACCGTCATCGAGCTTTTGGTTGACGTGATGCTCCAGGGCATCGGGCCCTTCTTGCTTCGCCCTGCCATCCAGCTCGGCATCCTCGTCGCGCTTTCGGCCACCGTCGACCCCACGCTACGCCAGGAGCGCGAGCTGCAGCGCCGCCTGCAGGAGATGCTCGACCGCGACGCCGCCGCCGAGGGCATGCTCGGGCGCGATGAAACCGGCGAAGGCTACATCAAACTCAACTACTTCAACCTGTTCTGGGTATTCTTTGTCTGCTGCATACTCGGCCTGATCGCCGAGGACATCTGGCACATGACGGTCGACGACCCGGGCGTCTACCAGAACCGCGCCGGCATGCTGTTTGGTCCCTTCAGCCCCATCTACGGATTTGGCGCCGTACTCATGACCATGGTGCTCAACCGCTTCTACAAAAAGAACCCCATCATTATCTTTTTGGTGAGCGCGCTGCTCGGTGCAAGCTTTGAGGTGTTCGTGGGCTGGTTTATGCAAACCTCGTTTGGCGTGGTCTCGTGGAGCTACTCGCATATGAAGCTCTTTGGCATGCCCGATCCGCTCGCCGTCCTTACCGGCGGACGTACCTGCACGGGCTTCGCCTGCCTGTGGGGTCTGGGTGGCCTCATCTGGATCAAGCTGCTGCTGCCGAGGCTACTCAAGCTCATCAACATGATTCCGTGGAAGAGCCGCTACTCGGCCACCGTCATCTTTACCATCATTATGCTGGTCGATGGCGTTATGACGCTGCAGTCGCTCGATTATTGGTATCAGCGCGTCAACGGCACGGAACCGGATATTCCCGTTGCGCAGTTCTACGGCAAGTACTTCGATAATGACTTTATGGAGAATCGCTTCCAGAGCATGACCATGAGCCCCAAGGATGCGACGCGCGTGTAGCGTCCACCGCGCCCAAAACGCAAAATGCCCGCCGGTATCACACGTACCGGCGGGCATTTTTATAAACGAGCCTTCTATCGACGCAAGCCTCTACGCCTCGCGCTCGATCTCACTCACGCATTCATTCTTGATGGTGCCAACGAGCGCCTGCAGGGCATCGACCACGTGTGGGCGAATGTCTCCGCCAATGAGCACGAGCATGATGTCATCGCCCACGGAAAGCTCGCCGTTTGCCAGCCACACGCGCACATAGCCGATGCCGGGCATCGCGCGCGTGGCCTCGATAGCAGCCTGCACCTTGCTGGCGTCGTAGCCGAACACCATGCCGCCCACCTTGTGGCCCGGCGCCACGCCATCGGTCTCGACACCGCGCGCCTCGGACTTGGGCGTCGCGCGCACCACACCGTTATGCGTCAGATACATCCCACAGCCTGCCGCCGAAGCATCGGCCTTGGCCTCGCGCAGCCAAGCATCAACCGAAGGCATCGTTTTGCCATTCTCTAGCATCATTTCTCCCTTACCGTCATCGAGTAGCCAATTTGGAACGGGGCTTTTTTAGCTACTCTCGAACAACTTATTCCTCGACCGGCGTGAGCACCATGACAGCACGCGTGTTGCTCAGCGATAACGAACGACAGGTCACAAGCGTTACGACCTTGGTTGCCGAAGCGGCACGATCGGTGGCATCGCTCGCCACGGCAGAGGCACCGTCAAGCATCTCGGACAGGTAGTTCTTGAGCCCGTCGTCGCCCTCAAAATTGGGCGTGCGCGCCTTGG
>URSP01000040.1:0-14889 GCA_900550515.1 uncultured Collinsella sp.
GGTAGCCGGATCGTAGGAAGGATGAATAATGGCAAAAGAGGGAAAGAAGCCGATCGGCAAGATTGTCCTAGGCGTCATCGTGGTGCTGGTTATCGTCGGTACCGTGGGCTCTATGGGTGGCAATTCAACCGATTCGTCTGCGAGCGATTCGGCAAAACCTGCCGAGGCGACACAGCAGGCTGAGGAGCAAAAAGAACCGCAAGAACCGTATGCCATTGCTGATGAGGCTGAAGACACCTCCAATCAGTTTGCCTATAAGATCACGGGCACGCTGACCAATAACACGGACAAGGAAAAGAGCTACATTCAGATTGAGTATGTTCTGTATGATGCCGATGGCAACCAGGTTGGAACGGCTCTTGCAAACACCAATCATCTGAAGGCGGGCGGCTCCTGGAAGTTCGAGGCGCTGGGTACGGTGTCTCCCGACCAGGTTGCTAGCTGGGAGCGTTCGGACGTAAGCGGTTTCTAGCATGTTGCATGCACTGGGGGAGGTGAAGTCGTATGCCCGATAAAAAGCTGACTGACGAGTTACTCAATGAGCTTCTCGACGCGCCAAACATCGATGGCTATATCAAAGAACACGACTTTGCCACCCCGTCGCTTTCGGACTACCTGAAGCAGCTGCTGCAGGAAAAGGGCTTGGAGCGCTCGCGCGTGGTTCGTATGGCCGATCTCAATGAGACCTTTGGCTATCAGATCTTTACCGGCGCGCGTCATCCGAGTCGCAATAAGGTGCTGCAGATTGCCTTTGCGATGGCGCTGACGCTCAAAGAGACCAACCGTGCGCTGACGGCTGCCGGGGTAAGCGTTCTTAACTGCAAGGACCGCCGCGATGCGATTATCATCTTTTGCATCGATCGCGGGTGCAGCCTCCAAAAGGTCAACGAGGAGCTGTATCGCTTTGGCGAGGAGACGGTGAGTTAGCGGCTGATATCTGAGCCGGCGGAGCTGCCGAACAACGATGCAAACGAACGGGGCGTGGATGCCATGGGGTGTCTGCGCCCTGCGCTATGATGGAGGCTATGGATACTCAGATCCCAACATATTCCGATGACGAGCTGACCGCAGCGCTTGCCGAGCACCTGGCGTCGCTCGATCGCGACGACAGCTATCGCGTGGAGCGTGTACTTAAGCGCTCGTCCGTTGAAACAACCGAGCTCGTGTACTTTGAAGGAACCGGCGGTGGTTCGCTCGGCCCCTTTGTCCGTAAACGCATCGATGCTTCGGCTCAAATCGGCGGGGCATACGAGCGTCTGTTTGCCGCGCAACGGGCAGGTAGGCGTTTTGAGCACCTGCCCAGAATCGTCGATTGTCGTCGTGTGGGCGACGAGCTCAACGTGGTTATGGAATACATCGAAGGGGAGACACTCGGGGCTCTGGTGGACCGTCTGGGAGCCACCCCCGATTATGCGCGTGAATTGTATCCTGCCCTATGCGATGCCGTGGGTGAGCTCCATGCCGGTTTTGCAATGGCGGGGGAGACGTCGGCGCCGGTGATCCATCGCGACCTCAAGCCGTCGAATATCATCGTGACAGGTGCCAACTATACGCCTGATGACGGCCTGACGTTTTCATCGCTGGTGATTATCGACTTGGGGATCGCGCGCGTATGGCGCGATGGCGCCGATGCCGATACCGTCAAGTTTGGGACACGGCCCTATGCGCCGCCCGAGCAGTATGGGTTTGGGCAGACGAGTGTGCGCAGCGACGTCTACGCACTTGGCGCCCTGTTTTTCTTCTGCTTGACGGGAGTCGACCCTAAACCAGGGCTCGACATGCGCGAGCAATGCGAGGCGCGTGGCATTCCCACTCCACTTGCCGATGTCATCTGCATGTCGATGGCGCTCGACCCGGCCAAACGTTTTGCGAGTGCGGAAGCGTTGGGACGGGCGACGCGCGCGGCATACGATCTAAGTCGCCCCGTGCGGCCTCCTGCGCCTGCGCCTGTCCGTACTCCGGCCTCGGAGACGGTGTTGACGCCCCAAGGGCTCCAGAACCCTGCAGGGCTTCCTGGGCCTGCCGCCTCCGCTGCATGCGGTCTGCTCTCTCGCGTTC
Organism: uncultured Collinsella sp.; assembly: GCA_900550515.1. Classification (GTDB taxonomy): domain Bacteria; phylum Actinomycetota; class Coriobacteriia; order Coriobacteriales; family Coriobacteriaceae; genus Collinsella. The sequence goes on from URSP01000040.1 coordinate 2,059, forward strand.
CGGAGTCTCTGGGGCGCATTTGGAATACGCTCGTCTGCTTCTCGCTGCTTGTGTTCTTTGCCGGAAGTCACTTTGCCGTTTTTCACCCCACCGGAGCAAACCAAAGCTACCCGACGTGGCTTCTCATAATCGAGTATTTTTTCTTTGTCGATGGCCTTATGGTGCTTATGCATTTTGCGCTGCTCGATAAGCGCCGTCTTCGTCGGCGATTCGCACTGCTCGACAGCTATCGCGGCAAGAAACTCGCGAAACTCTGGCTCAAGGCATTGGGTGTGCTGCTCCTATGCATGATCGTCATAGTCGCGGTTGCCAATGCGACCGGCGTCGTCGATACCTCCGCTACCTAAAAGAAAAGGGCCCCATTGGGGCCCTTTGCAGTTGCACTTAGATGCGGTTCATCTGAGCGGCGACTTTGTTGTACCAGTCCTGCCACGTGGGCGGGCAGTACTTTTTGGCTGCTGCCGGGGTAAGGGTGGAGCCGTAGTTGGCGCCCAGATAGGCAACGTGAGCGGAGATGCCCTCGCTCCAGCTGCCAAAGCTGCGCCAACCGCCGCCACGGGCACTCCAGCCCCAGGCGTTGTAAGAATTGGCGCAATAAGCACCCTTGGTGCTCTCGATGCAGGCGATGGCGGGGGACCAACGGGGGTCGACACCGGTATTCCAAGCGGCGACGGCAAAGTTGTAGCCCTGGCCTGCCATGGGGGAGCCGGCGAGATAATTGTCGATGCGGCTCGTCCACTCATTAATGAACGAATCGTAATCGGAACTACCGGTATTGGCGTTGTTCACCGTGGTGTCGATGGTGGTGTTGGTGTTGGTGGCCTGGCTGCTGGAATTGCTGCCGCTTACGCCCTCGCCCGAGAGCTTCTCGGCGGCAGCGGCCTTATCGGCCTCAAGCTTGGCAAGCTCGGCGGCATTTTCCTGCTCGGCTTTTGCCTGTGCCTCGCTGCGGAGCTGCTGGGCCTGCGCCAGCGCATCCTCGGCGTTTTTCTGCTCTGCCTCAAGCTGTGACTTGGCCTGCTGGAGCTCGGCCTTGTTCTGCTCAAGTTCGGTTTGCATGTTATTGAGCTCTTCGATCTCGTCGACGCTCGAGCTCGTGATCTGGTTGGTGTATTTGCAGGTCGTGATGAACTCACCCAGGCTCTGCGCGTTGACCAGGAAGCTCACGATGGGATTGGTGCCCTTCTGATACTTGTACAGATCGCGCATGGCGGAGCTTGCCTTGGCCTGCTGCTCGGGAAGCTTAGCCTCGATTTCCTCGATGCTCGCCTCATTGGAGTCAATCTGCTTTTGCAGGTCATCGAGTTTGGTGCGGGCGTCGTTGTAGGCGCTCGTGGCGGCTTCGATCTTCTGCTGGGCTGCGGAAAGCTGGTCCTGCGTTGCCTGCGAGGCGGCATACGCCGCAACGGGGGAGAGCATCGGCGTGGCCGTCAGCGCAACGGCGAGCGCGGCGCTCGTGATGATACGAGCCGGCTTCGACGCAATGAGCGCTGCGGTGCGATGATTCGAATGCTGCATCCAGTCCCTCTGCAATCAATCGTAGGTTATGGTTCGAACGGTATTCTACTACTGCTTTCGATCTCAACTTGAACCTTAAAGGTTCCAAAGGGTCAAGTTGAACTTGAGGCTTTGGCTTTGACCTGCAGTTATGATGAATTGTTGAGAAACCATAGAGTTCAACTTTAACGTTACGGGGGCCTGTTTAAGAGGGGTTTGGGGCTGTAAAAGCTATCTCAACGTGGGGTTTTACAACTACAGCGTGCCCTCCTGGCGAGCCTGCTCAATCTCTTCGAGCGCCTCGGCGGGGGTGAACGAACAGGCGCCGTCGCCGAGTTTGACTACCTGGATATCGTCGCCGATATGGACCTCTCCGCCCTTTAGTACCACGCCGAAAACGCCCTCGTGGGGAAAGATGCAGTCGCCGGCGAGATAGTAGATGGCACAGCGTGTGTGGCAGACCTTGCCGATCTGACTGATTTCGACAAGCACCTCGCTGCCAAGCTTGAGCTGCGTGCCCAAGGGGAGCGAGAGCAGGTTGATGCCCCGGGTTGTGAAGTTCTCTCCAAAGTCACCCTCGTGTACGTCGAGCCCGCGTGCCTGCGCCGTCTGGATGGACTCCGCGGCTAAAAAAGAGACCTGGCGGTGCCAATGTCCGGCGTGCGCATCGGTGGCGAGGCCATATTGCTCTATAACGGTGTCGCGTCCATCGGCGACGGGCGACTTGCGAGTGCCCTTGTGTACCGACGTGTTGATCGAGACGATGCGGGCGGGTCCGTTGTAGGCGTCGTTTGCCGTGCACAGGGGAGCGGTCGCTTTCGCACGTTTCGCCAGCTCGCGCCTCGCGGCATTGAGGATGGGATTATCGGTCGGATGGTCTTGGGGCACGTGCGCGCCTTTCGCTCGAGGATGTCAATACACTGAATCCTACAACAATGGTAGGTTCATTGCCCGCTGTCATACAATGGTGAGCGCCGTCTTCGTGCTGGCCTTCGTGCTGGACGATTACGTCGATTGCCATAGATACGGTGGAGCTTTGGGCGCCGGCGGCTTGGCACGCTAGAATAAATCAGTTGCGCAAAGACCGCCCGTTGTGTGGGCAGTTCATGATAGGAAGTTTCCATGGCATTGCAATTTACAGAGCGCGAGTTCATTCCCGTGCTGCTTGGTGGCGACATCAACGCCTATTCGGTGGCGCGCGCCTTCTACGAGGAGTACCAGGTCAAGAGTCTGGTCTTTGGCAAGTACCAGACGGGTCCCGCGTACCGCAGCCAGATTATCGACTACACGCCCAACGTGGATATCGACACCATGCCCGTGATGCTCAAAACCGTCAACGGCATTGCCCAAGCGCATGCCGACAAGACTATTGTCCTTGTGGGCTGCGGCGACAACTATGTCGCTCTCGTGGCTCAAGCCAAGGATGCTCATGAGCTGGCGGATAACATCGTCGCTCCCTACGCGCCCTACAGCATGCTCGAGCAGTGCCAGAAGAAGGAGATCTTCTACGAGCTGTGCGAGAAGCATGGCGTGCCTTATCCGCATACCTTTACCTTCACCATGGCGATGCTGAACGCCCAGGGTGAGGCGCCTGCCGAAGTGCTCGACCAGATTGATTTTCCCTACCCGATGATTCTGAAGCCTTCTGACGGCATCATGTGGTGGCAGCATGAGTTCGAGGGCCAGAAGAAGGCCTATGAGATTGCCGACCGCGCCGAGCTGGAACAGGTCATTCGCGATTCGTATGCCAGCGGCTACACCGACGATCTGATCTTGCAGGATCGCGTGCCCGGCAACGACGAGTACATGCGCGTGCTCACCAGCTATTCCGACCGCAACGGCAAGGTGCGCATGATGTGCCTGGGCCATGTGCTGCTCGAGGAGCATCAGCCCCACGGTGTCGGCAACCATGCCTGTATCATTACCGAGCCTAGCGACGAACTCATGGGCGGCGTGCGCAAGCTGCTCGAGGACCTTCACTTTGTGGGCTATTCCAACTTTGACGTTAAGTACGACGAGCGCGACGGCTCGTTTAAGTTCTTCGATTTCAACACGCGCCAGGGCCGCAGCAACTACTATGTCACTAACAGTGGCTTTAACGTTGCCAAGTATGTGGTGGACGAGTATGTGTTCAACCGCCCGTTTGAGCCGGAGTTTGTGACGGCGCAGGACGAGGCGCTGTGGATGGTCGTCCCCATGGGCGTCGTCGACAAGTACGTCAAGGATCCCGAGCTGCGCGCTAAGGTGCATCGCCTGGACAAGGAAGGCAAGGGCGCCGACCCTTCGTTTATGAAGGGCGACTTTGTCTTTAACCGCTGGCTGCGCATGTGGCACACCAAGCTGCGCCACTTTAAGCTGTTCAAGACGTATTACAAGTAGATGAGTGCGGCGCCCGTCCGGTTTGCATCGGGCGGGCGCGGGTATGATACGCGCAATTGCGCAAGCGTCACCAAGGAGGCGGCGATGGAAAAGCTGGGAGTTATCGGCGGCATGGGCGCCGAGGCCACGTCGTATTACTACGACCAGGTGGTGCGTCATACGGCTGCTGCCTGCGATCAGGAACATATCGACATGGTGGTGCTCTCCAAGTCGACCATGCCCGACCGCACGCTGGCCATTAAGACCGGCGAGCATGCCAAGCTGCTGGCGACCATGAAAGAGTGTGCCCAGGCACTCGAGTCGCTGGGCTGTGCGCACATTGCCATTCCCTGCAACACGTCGCACTACTTCTACGACCAGATCCAGTCGTTTACCACAGTGCCGATTATCCACATGCCGCGTGAGTCGGTGCGCTATGCTCTGGCCGGTGCGGTGATGGGAGAGTGCGAGTTCGACCCCAACCTGAGTGTGCCGGCCGAGCCGGTGCATAAGATCGGCATCATGGGCACCGATGGCACCGTGGGCGCGGGCGTCTACGGCCGCGAATGTAAGGCTGCGGGTGTTGAGGTTGTCTATCCCAGCGAGAAACGTCAGAACGATGTGATGTCGCTTATCTACGATGATGTGAAGGCCGGACGCGAGCCCGATATGGATAAGTTCGACCGCGTGATGTGGGAGTTCGCCCGTAGCGGCTGCGACCGCGTCATTCTGGCCTGCACCGAGCTATCGGTGCTGCAGAAGTACCGAGAGATGCCCGAGATCACCCTCGACGCCATGGACGTCCTGGTGCGTGAATCCATCATCCGCAGCGGCGCCCCCTACCGCCTCTAGCTTCCGACCTGTCAAAAAGGGACAGGTTAATTTTGGTAGGTTTTATCTTGTGAAACAGTAAAGGCCTCGGCTCGTTTGGTGCGAGCCGAGGCCTTTTGCGTTGGGCGGTTGCTGTCAGTGGTGAACTAGAACAGGAAGCCGATGGCGATGAGGGCGATGCTGACGATGAGCACGGCGATGTCCAGGCCTTTGATGGGGTAGCGCTTGTACGAGCTGGCGCGCGTACGCAGGTAGAAGCCGCGCTGTTCTGCCGCCAAGGCTGTGGCATCGGTCTTGCCCACGCTCGAGATGAGCAGCGGCACGCACAGTGGCAGCATGAGCTTAAGCTTCTTGATGGGGTTCTTGGTGTCGTACTCGACGCCGCGTGCGGTCTGCGCCTCCATGATGGCGTTCATCTCCTGACCAAACACCGGCACAAAGCGCAACGCCGTGGTAAAGGTGAAGGCATAGCGATACGGCACGTGCAGCACCTCGACGCAGGCGTTGGCAAGGTCGTTGAGCTTGGTCACCATGAGCATGAGGATGAGTGGTAACGCCACACCCAGCAGGCGCAGGCAGGCCTTCGATCCTGTGATGAGGCCCGTGTCGGTGATAAAGCCCCACACCACGTTGCCATCGCGCATAAAGGCCAGCTGGAGCACCAGCATGATAAGCGCGAGCGGAATCAGCAACTTGAGCAGCGAGAACAGACGGTCGACGACGCCGGCATAGGCACCCAGTGCAAGGGTGAGTGCCAAAAAGCCCAGCAGCGCCACGTAGGTGTCGGACAAGAAGATGCCGACGATGATGGCGGCGGCGAGGCCCAGTTTGACGACGGGATTCAGGCGATGCAGCAGCGTATCGCCCGGCATGTAGTCGATGACGTTAACCACGGTGGACCATCTCCTTGGTAATTCGAACGACATCGGTGACCTCGCTCACCTGCGCAAAAGCGGGCGAGACGGAAGATGCCAGACGGCGCGAGAGTTCAATAACCTGGGGAGGCTCCACGTAGGCACGCCGCATGAGATCGATGTTCGAGAATAGCTCGTGCGTGCGACCGCGGTCGAGGATGCGACCGTCGGCCATTACCACAATGCGCTCGGCAAAATCCGAGACGACTTCCATATCGTGGCAGACCATGATTACGGCGCAGCCGCGCTCGGCCATGGTGCGCACTGTTTCCATGACGGTCATGCACTCGCGGTAATCAAGGCCGCTCGTGGGCTCGTCGAGCACCACGATTTTGGGCTCTACGACCACGACGGAGGCGAGTGCCACCATCTGGCGCTGACCGCGCGAGAGCGAGAAAGGCGCCTCGTCGGCCGGCAGGCCAAAGCGGTCGATGACGAGTTGAGCACGACGCAGCGCCTCGGCACGGTCGATGCCGGCAAGCTCCAGGCCAAAGGCGACCTCGTCGAGCACGGTATCCTTGCAGATCTGGCGGTCGGGGTTTTGGAAGAGCGTTGCGACCTCGCGGGCGATACGGCTCGTGGGGACCGCGGCAGTATCCAGGCCCGTAACGCGCACGCTGCCCGAGGCGGGCTTAAGCAGGCCCGTGAGCAGCTTGGTGAGCGTGGTCTTGCCGGCACCGTTCTGGCCGACGATGCCCACGAGCTCGCCAGGATAGAGCGTCAGGCTAAGGTCGTGTACGGCGGCGCCGCCATTGGGATAGGCAAACTCAACATGGTCGAAGGTGAGTACGGGTTCGGCGTCCTTGGCATGAGGACGCAACGACGGTGCATGCGGGGAACCGGTGGGCGCCTGGGCTTCGATAGCCGCGTGTGCGGGGTCGACGATGCCCGAAATCAGGCGCTCAGCCTCATCGACATTCAAGCAGGGGGTACCGCTTACCAGGCCATCGGCCTCGAGGCTATTGAAGATACGCGTGACGCGAGGGCAGTCGACGCCGATGGCACGGAGCTCGTCGGTATGCGCGAAGACCTCGTGTGGCTCGCCCTGCAGCGCAATTTCGCCATGGTTGAGCACGAACACGCGGTTGCAGTACTCCGAGAGCAGAGCGACCTTTTGCTCAACGACGACGATGGTGATTCCAAGTACGCGGTTTGCCTCACGCAGCGTCTCGAAGACCAATGTGGAGCTGGCGGGGTCGAGTGCCGCGGTGGGCTCGTCTAGAACCAAGACGCGCGGGCGCATGGCGAGGATGGCGGCGATGGCTACCTTTTGCTTCTGTCCGCCCGAGAGCGTGGCGATCTCGCGGTCGCGCAGGTCGCTGATGCCGACGGTCTCGAGCGTTTCGCTCACGCGCTGCTCGATCTGGTCGTGGGGAACGCCAAAGTTCTCGAGGCCAAAGAGCATCTCGTCCTCGACGATCGAAGCGACCATCTGCGTGTCGATATCCTGTAGCACACTGCCGACGATTTGCGACACGTCGGTGAGCGAGACTTCGCAGGTGTCGTGGCCGTCGACCATGACGGACCCAAAGAACGTGCCGGTGTAGTGGTGGGGCACGGCGCCCGACAGGCAGGCGGCAAGCGTGGACTTGCCGGCGCCCGAGGGCCCGATGATGCCGATGAAATCTCCCTTGTTCACGCTGAGCGAGATGTGGCTGAGCGCCTGCTCGGTCTGCGTGCCATAGGAGAACGAGACATCGTCGACGTTGATGATCGTTTCCATGGATACCTTTCGTAGTCATTGGGGACGTTCTTAAATGACCAGTCGTTTAAGAACGTCCCCAAAAGCTAGTCGTTTGGGACAGTCTTTGGTGGTGAAGCACGGAGACGGCTTTACGAGGGACCCCAGGTTGGCGCGAAAGAGGAGCGAAGCGTACTTGGGTACGCGAGCGACGAATGAACGCCAAGATGGGGTGGCTCGTAAAGTCGAACGGGTTAGTTGAGCTTCAGGGCCTTCTGGATGGGCAAGTAGAGGGCGCCGACCAGAATGGCGTTAAAGACGGCGGTCATGGCGACGACGGGCAGCATGGCGGCGGCGAGCTCGCCTACCACGCCGAGCATGGCCATCTTGATGACCATGAAGATGACGCCGGAGACAAAGGTGGTCAGGAAGGTTGCGACAATAGCGATGGCGGGCTTGACCTGACCGTTCTTGCCGGCGGCGTTGACGATGCCGGCCATGAGCATGGCGGCGATGCCCTCGGCGGCAAAATCGACGAACGGCGAAGTGGTGGTGATCTGGATCACGGCAGCCGAGATGAGGCCAATGACGAGCGCCTGGCCGATGTTGGGACGAACGACCAGGATGGTGAGGCAGAAGGCCGAGATGATGAACTCGGGGCTGATCATGCCGCCCGAGATGCCCGAGATGGCCTTGCCGACGGTGAAGTTGAGGATGAAGCCGGCGGCGAGCAGGATGGCGAGCAGGACGAGGGCGCGGACATCGAGTTTGCCGCGGTCGGCGGTCTGGACGGTGCGGGGCTGGGCGGCGGTGGTGTTCTGAGACATGGTGAAAATCCTTTCGGAATGGGAGTGCAAGAGAAAAGCGGAGGCGCGTGATGCGAATGCGATCGGGCTCGAGATAGAAAAAGGCCCCCGGTCGAAACCGGAGGCCTTCCAATCACCTAGAGCGCAAAAACAGGCGTGAGGGACTCACTGTCGACCGATCGTATTCGCATCACGCCACCACCAGTTGTTGAGAGACTTCATCGTGTTCTTCATGTTGGTGGCTCCTTTCGTGATGCCGTGGCGCGGTCGCACCTAGTTGCTGTTGCGCTGCACTATAGCACAGCGAAGTGTGTGCGGGGAAATCTTTTTTGAAAAGATTTCAGGCGGGTTTCCCGTCGGTCAAAAGAGCGGGCTGAGCGGGCGAGGCTGCCATTGCTGCCTTGCCCGCTCAGCTAAGACGTTACTCCTTATTGCGACGGTAGAGGAAGTAACCGCCCGCGGAGATGACGGCAACGCCAGCGATGGCGAATGCAGCCACCACGCGGCCATCAAAACGATCACCGGTGGTGGGCAGGCCGCCCTTGGTGTTCGTCTTGTTGGTGGTTACCGTGGTCGTGGTGTCCGACTTGCCAGGCTTCTCGGGCTTGGTGGTGGGCTGCTCGGGCTTAGCGGGCTGCTCGGGGGTACCGGGCTGCTCAGGAGTACCAGGCTGCTCGGGAGTGCCAGGCTGATCCGGGGTGACCGGATCGGTGGCAAGAGCGTCCTTGGCGTAGGTGATGGACACCTTGAGGCCGTTGGTCTCGGTGTTCAGGTCGCTCGGGGTGAAGGGCTGGTCGAAGTTCTCAGCCTATAGGCGCGCATCTCCTGGAGCAAGGCCTTGCACTTCTTGTAGGTGTTCTCGGTAGCAGCCTTGCCGGCCTTGTTGGCCAGGGCAGTGCGGCCCTCGGTGGTCGTCTTGGCCAGCATGGCGGTGTCGACTTCCTTGTTCTGCTCGATGAGCTCGTTCTGGAGCGCATCGAGGTAGGCACGGACGCTGACACCAAGGGTGTCAGGGTTCTCGAAGCAGAGCGAGCTGATGTCCATGAGGACGTAGTTGATTGAGTTCTCGGGCTCCTCGTTGTACACGACGTCAGTCTGGTTGCAGTGATCGAAGGAGACGGTCTGATCGCTGAAGTACGGGCTGACCTCAGTTATCAGAGCGGAGTACAACGGGATGGCGACGGAGTACGCGGCGCGGGAGAGCATTTCCCACTGGATGGTAGCGACTTCGGGGTCATACCCGCGACGAATCTGGAAGAGGTTGATCTCGGTGTTGCGCTCGCTGCCGATGCAATAAACACCATCAGTGTTCGCGTTGAGGCCAGGGACGTTCTCGCCGCGGTTGCCAAAGGCACGAATCAGCTCAAAGGTGCTCCAGCCAGACTTGCCAGGCCTGAAGAACAGGGGCTGGATTTCGCTGACCATGGCTCCCTTTTGGTCAGGTTTTCCATCCTTCTTTACTGTGATAATGTCGTAATCTGTGCCTTCGGTCAGCTGACTACCAAAATAATCGCGGCCTTGCACATAGCGGGACCACTGGTTTACGCCGGAATCGGCGAGGCTTTCGCCATACGTTTGGGCGACATCGAATTTGCCGTCAGCGGAGTATTTGGCGAAGCCCTTCTCCACGGGCATGGACTCGATGCCCTCGGAGTGTAGGCAGTTCTCGGGGTCATCAAGGTCGACATCGTAGTTGAGGCTCCCGATATTAGGGTTGAGCGACGCGACGTCGTCAGCGAGCTTCATGGCGATCCACTGATGGGCGGAAAGTGTGGCGAACAGCCAGGTCTCGTTGTTGTCGGCGATGATGATCTGGTCGTTGGTGCAGACGCCTTGATCATCGATCAGTCTGCCGAGAAGCTCGACGCCCTCGCGGGCCGTGGCGCTCTCGCCCAGGATGATGCTGCCGTAACTGTACTCGCCCAGACCCACTTTCTCATCGATGTGGTCTGCTGCATCGGCCTCCTCGTTATAGGAAGTGCTTAGCGTGGCAGAGCAGGAGACGCCCTTCTCGTTGATTCCGGCCTCGGAATAGGCGTCGGTGCGACCCATCCAGTTGGAGGGGTGGTCGCGTACATAGCTGTAACGATAGGTAGGCTTGTTCGAAGTGTATTCAAAAGCAGATTCAATCGAGCTGTACTTAAAGCCAGGTTCGTGGGCAGGTTCGATGCCGTAGTGCTTAAGATAGCGCTTGCCAAAGTCCTCGGCGCGGCCGTAGTACGTATTGCCGTCGGCCGTATAGTTTTTGCCCATGTACATCTGCGTGCAGGCGAGCGCAGATGTCGGCATGGACATGATGGTTGCAGCTCCAAAGGCGAGGCCTATGCCTAGCTTCTTGAGCGCGTTGACGGGGTGAGTTTTCCTCATTTTCCCTCCCAGCGTGCGAAAGCCCTCTGTCGCCAGAGGGCTTCAGCCAATAAAGACACCTCATTAGCGTAACGAACTGGAAACAATATTCATCTATGAAAGACACTTACTCGATAAGCGTGATGAAATATGCGACGAGCGGTTAATTGTACTCAGTTTGTAGCTTTACTTTAATAAAGACGCCCTGTAATTACTGTAGCCGAATAAAGTAGCTGGGAATGCCTGAAATGAAAATCCCCTGCTGTTTGGCAAATGCATAAACAGCAGGGGAGACGATAATTGGATGAATATCATACCAATGTGGAATTACTTCTTCCGGCGGTGAATCACGTTGATCGCATAGCCGACGAGCATGGCCAAAACGATGATGATAAAGCCGAGCAGGGGATTGTCGTTCATAGGGTCCTCCTATTTTCCGAGCGGGGAGAATTCGTCGACGATGAGGTCGAGGCATTGTGGAAGCGCGCGGGCTCCAAAGACGCCCGAATTGCTGGAGATAATCTCGCCATCGAACTGCATGCCCAGCGACGGGGTGCAGGTGATCTTGGCTTCCTTGGTCTGGATGATCTTGAACTGCGGGCGCCCGAGTACCTTGCCGGCGGGGTCGAGTGCGGCGGTGATCACGGTAGGCAGCAGCTGCACGGTGCGCACGGGTTCGATGACCGCAATGTCGACCATGCCATCGTTCATACGGCAGTCGGGGAACAGGTTGATGTCGTTTTGGATGACCGAGGTGTTGCCGGCCATGCAGCAGATGCCGTCGAGCTCCTCGACAATGCCGTCATGCTCAATCGTAAAGTGCGCCACCGTGGGATTGGGCGTGGCGAGCGCGGAGAGGAAGTAGGCGATCTCGCCGATGTCGTTTTTGGTGGGGGCGGCCTTCATCATGATCTCGGCGTCGAAGCCCGAGCCGGCGATGATGATAAAGCCGTGGCGCTTCTCGTTGCCGTTCTCGTCGAGCCAAAAGAGCTCACCCATGTCGACTTTGACCGTGCGACCGGCACGGCAGGCCTTGGCGAGCGCCGCTGCCTCGGGGGCATTGCCGATGTTGTTGAAGAACAGGCAGGCTGTGCCGGAGGGGAAGACGAGCGTGGGGACACCGCACCCGCGCATCTGGTCGAGCACGTTGGAGACGGTGCCGTCGCCGCCCGAAACGACCACGCGGTCAAACTCGCGCACGTCTGCCACGGCATCCTCGGGCTCCATGCCATCGCCGATAAAACGCATCACGACCTCGTCGCCGCCCTGCGCGAGGGCGTGCGTGAATGCGTAGATTTCATCTGAGCTGGGGCCCGATGCCGGGTTGTGGATGATAAGGCAGCGCATACTTACGTTCCCGTTCTGTGACTAACCGAGTATAGTTGTAAGGCAATGCCGATATCCTACCCGTGTTTTTCGGGCCTAACCTTATTCGATGGGTTGATATGTACATTTCCACACATCAGGCTCTACTCGACTTTTGCCAGCGCGCCCGTGAGTTCGACGCGATTGCCGTCGATACCGAGTTTTTGCGCGAGCGCACATTCCACCCGCGCCTGTGCTTGGTTCAGATTGCCATCCCTGCCGAGAGCGTAGCGGTCGACCCTCTGGTGATCGACGACCTGTCGCCGCTGGCCGAGCTTATGGCGGACGAGAGCGTGACCAAGGTGTTCCACGCCTGCTCGCAGGATATGGAGGTCATACTCCATACCGTGGGCGCGCTGCCGCGTCCCATTTTTGACACGCAGGTGGCCGCCGCCTTTTTGGGCGAGCGCCAGCAGATTTCCTACGGTGCGCTCGTGCAGACGTTTTGCGGCGTCTCGCTGCCCAAGACCGAGTCGCTGACCGACTGGTCGCGCCGTCCGCTGACCGATAAGCAGATCGAGTACGCGATCGATGACGTCAAGTATCTGATCGTCGCCTATACCGAGATGATGAGCCGCCTGCGCGAGCTGGGCCGTGTGGGCTGGGTGCTCGACGAGCTGCGCCCGCTAGCTGACGAGTCGCACTATCGCGCCGATCGCCACGAGGCGTTCCGCAAGGTCAAGCGCATCAATTCGTGCAGCCGTCACCAGTTGGGCATCGCGCGCGAGCTCGCCGCCTGGCGCGAGGACCGCGCCGAGCGCCGTAACATCCCGCGCAAGTGGGTCATGTCCGACGACACGCTGCTTGCGCTCGTTAAGCGCAATCCCGTGCGCGTTGAGGAGTTCCGTAGCATTCGCGGTACCGATCAGTTGGGGGAGCGCGACGTGGACGGTGCGCTCATGGCCATCAAGCGCGGCGCGAGCTGCCCGCACGATCGCCTGCCGCTCATGGTGCGCGGGCATCGCCAGATTTCGCCGGAGTTGGAGAGCGTGACGGACCTGATGTATGCGCTCATTCGCCTGGTTGCCGAGCG
>URSP01000041.1:0-14711 GCA_900550515.1 uncultured Collinsella sp.
AACCTAGAGATGGGCGCCTATACACAGCCCAAGTCCACGGTTGCTCCGGGCCTGGAGCGCGTCTACGAGCAGTTCCCGCGCCTTAAGGAGCGCCGTCGCCAGGTCGCCGGCACCCTTTCGGGCGGCGAGCAACAGATGCTCGTTATGGGGCGCGCCCTTATGAGCAACCCCAAGCTGCTCATGCTCGACGAGCCTTCCATGGGCCTGGCGCCGATTCTGATTGAGCAGATCTTCCAGATTGTCGAGGATCTGCACAAGGCCGGCACCACGGTGCTCCTGGTCGAGCAGAACGCGCAGATGGCGCTCTCGATTGCTACGCGCGGCTACGTGCTCGAGACCGGCAAGATTACCATGACCGGCACGGGCCAAGAGCTGCTGCACGACGACAACGTGCGTAAGGCATATCTCGGAGGCTAACCAATCCAACAAAAGGGGCGCTGACTATCCCGGTCAGCGCCCCTTTTTTGGTGCAAGGGGTCAGGTTACTTTGTACCATAAACAGTCCCTATTCCACTGCAACTTCATGGAGATGTGTGACAATGCCCGTCGGAAAACATCTGCTGTCTTTGGGGGTCTATCTATGCTGTACGAGTTTTGTGCCGAGAACTTTGAGCGGGTGCCGGCGGCTATCGATGCCGGTGCAAGGCGTATCGAGCTGTGCGACAACCTTGCCGTTGGTGGCACCACGCCTTCTGCCGGCGTTATCAGCGCTACAGTCAGCTATGCTCACGAGCATGACGCGCGAGTGATGTGCATGATTCGCCCGCGTGGCGGTGACTTTCATTACAACCAAGACGAGCTGCGCATGATGGAGATGGACCTGGGCCTTGCCGTAAGCGCCGGCGTTGACGGCTTGGTCTTTGGCTGCTGCAAGCCCTGCGCTGGCGGATGGGCGCTCGACGAGCTTACGCTTGGCGCCCTCGTGATGGCTGCGGGCTGCGCGACCGAGGAATGTAAGCGTGAGCCCATCGACATCATCTTCCACATGGCATTTGACCAGCTCTCGCCCGAGGCTCAGCTCGATGCGATTGATACACTTGCCGACTGCGGCGTTACGCGCATCCTCACGCATGGCGGCGCTGCCGGTACGTCGATCGAGGATAATTTCGATCACCTGGCTCGTTTAATCGAGTATGCGGGTGATCGTTTGACCATCCTTCCCGGCGACGGCATTTCCACGGCCAATCGCGATACCGTGGCGGCGGCACTGGGCGTCTCCGAGCTCCATGGCACAAGGATCGTACCGCTGGAGGTGTAGCCCGTGGCGCTTGTATTCGATGTTCAGCAGGCGAGCGGCAAGCCCGACGACAACCGTCGCCCCGGTACCGCGTGCCCCTTTTGCAACACGGAGGGGCTCACCGACATCATTCGCCGTGATGGCGATTGCATTTGGCTCGAGAATAAGTTCAAGACCCTGCGCGCCACCCGTCAAACCGTGCTGATCGAGTCGGCCGATCACGATGCCGACCTGGTGACCTATAAGCCGGATGAACTCCACCATGTGATGCGGTTTGCCCTGGGTTGCTGGCAGCAGATGATCGATTCACAGCAGTATCGCAGTGTGCTCATGTACAAGAACAAGGGTCCGCTCTCGGGCGGTAGTCTCGTTCATCCGCACATGCAGATTGTGGGTTTGGAGCAGGAAGACGGCTACACTTCGCTGACTTCTGCCAATTTCGAAGGCATCAATGTCTGGCAACAGGGGAGAATCTCGGTCAACATCTCAACCGAACCGATTATGGGGTTCTTTGAGGTCAATGTTTCAGCCCCGCAGGGAATCGCCGCCAGCGATGACACGAGAGACCAAGCCGAGGCGGATCTCTTCGCCGATGCGATCCAGGTAGCTCTGCGCTATATCCTGAACGAGCACCACGGTGGTCGCGCAGAGTCGTACAACCTGTTCTTCTATCACCTAGGCGGTCGGACCATTGCCAAGGCGCTGCCGCGTTGGGTGGTTTCGCCCTACTTTGTCGGCTATCGTTTGGCCCAGGTCAATGCTGAGACCACGCTCGATGTCGATGCGGAGCGACTCCGCGCACATCTGGAGGCGCTCACATCGTAAAGTGAGCGCCCGCACACTACGGACGGTTTAGCGCGCCATTGCATCGCGGCCGGCCTCGACGCGCTTGCGCTGGGCGGCGCGCTCCTCGCCGGTCAGACGCTCAAAGAAGTGCCCGATAAGCGAGGCGAGCACCTGCTGAAACAACGTTCCACACATGACGGGAAACACAACTTCGCCCGGAAAGTATTGCGTGGCGATGACGGCGCCCGAAGAGATGTTACGCATGCCGCAGGTAAAGCACATGGTAGTCGTCTCGCTATA
Source organism: uncultured Collinsella sp. (assembly GCA_900550515.1). GTDB lineage: Bacteria > Actinomycetota > Coriobacteriia > Coriobacteriales > Coriobacteriaceae > Collinsella. Next base: position 2,324 of record URSP01000041.1, read on the forward strand.
TGGCAGATGCAGCGCACGGGCGACCAGAAAACCGACGACAAAGCCGCTGATGGCGAAGGTCAAAATAAAGAGAGCGACTTCCAGGCGCACCGCGTTCATGTGCAGCACGTATTCGCTCATGGCGGTGGAGTTGGAGGCGATAACGCCCATCATCATGAACTTGCAGGCGGGCGAGAGCGCGGGGGAGAGCTTCTCGTGTCCCCATCCACGCGTGAGCTCGTTGATCATGATGCCGAGCACGGCGGGGATGGCGATCATAAAGGCCATGTCCTGCATCATGCTCGGCACATCGATCGAGACGGTGGCACCCAGCAAGAGCTTCAGCGTGAGCGGAATCGTCACAGGCGAGATAACCGAGGACGTCAGGATAATGGTGAGCGCGAGCGGGCCGTTGCCGCCGAACATGCTAATCCACATAAAGGCAGTGACCGCCACGGGTACGCTGTACTCGAGCACGATGCCGCAGACAAGGTTGGGATTGGAGCCAAAGAACAGCGATCCCATGGCATAGGCTGCTATGGGAATGAGCACCGCCGAGACGAGCAGCGCCAAAATCAGGTGCAGCGGACGGCGGAACACCTCAGCTACCTGGTGGAAGGTGTTGCTGAGCGCACCTTGGAACGTCATAAAGGCGAAGAGGGCGGGAACGATGGGTTTGAGTACGCCGATCTGATGGGGAAAGAGCACGCCGAGCGCCACGCAAATCGGAACGATGACCTGCATATGCCCCGCGAGGAACTTTCCCAGTCCAGCCCATTGCTTCATATGCCCCGTGACTCCCTTTATCCGCGAACTCGTTTGTATGGATATGCTAGACGCTCGTATGTGTCTGTGCGGCTGAAACGCTCGATTATTTCGAGGGTATTACCGTCATCGTTTACCGAAACCGCGGCGCGCTGCGAGGTTCTGCGTCCGTGCCGCACGGTATAATAAATCCGTTCAACAGATCTGCCTGCCGAAGCGGGCATACACAGAGGACTCATCGCTATGAACCGTGAGAGGTATCGCGGCGACCTGCCCCTATCGGGGGTGGGCGCCTATGTCATCGCTTAAGACGACGCATCGCTGGGCGGTCGCTCAGCAAAACCCCGGGCTCGAAAAGGAGCTTTCGGCTGGTCTGGGCATTCCCGGACTGGTGGCGCGCATTATGGTCGCGCACGGCATCGGCTCCATCAAAGAGGGCCAATTGTTTTTGACGCCTTCGCTCGATCGCGACTGGGCCGACCCACTCATTATCCCGGGCATGTCGGTCGTTGCCGACCGCGTCGAGCGTGCTATTCGCAACCACGAGCACATTGCAGTCTTTGGCGATTTTGACGTTGACGGCATTACGTCGACCTGCCTGTTGACCGAGGCACTGCGCACGTTTGGCGCCGATGTCACGCCGTTTATTCCGCATCGCTTTGATGAGGGCTACGGTCTTTCGCGCGCGGCACTCGACCGCGTTAACGAGCTCGCTCGCCCCCAGCTGATCGTGACCGTCGATAACGGCATTGCCGCCAAGGAAGAGGTTTCCTATCTGGAGAGCCTGGGGATCGATTTGGTGGTCACGGACCATCACGAGCCCTCCGACCAGGTGCCGCAGGGTATGCCCCTGACCGACCCCAAGCTCGAGGACGAGGGCCCCTCGCGCGAGCTTGCCGGTGCTGGCGTGGCGCTCAAGCTGGTGCAAGTCCTAGGTGAGCGCCTGGGCAAGCCGTCGTATTGGCGTTCGCTAATCGAGGTCGCGGCGCTGGGCACCGTGTCCGATATGATGCCGCTCACGCCCGAGAACCGCGCGCTGGTTGCCGAGGGCATCCAGCAGATGCGCGTAACCGCTCGCCCCGGCTATATCGCGCTTGCCGCGCTTGCCAAGGCGGACCTTTCGAGCATTACGGCGGATGGCCTGTCATTCTCGCTCATTCCCCGCTTAAACGCTGCCGGCCGCATGGCCGATCCCAAGCTGGCGCTCGACCTGCTGCTTGCCCGCAATCCCATCGAAGCAAGCGCGCTGGCGGCTGAGCTCGAGGAAATCAACCGCCAGCGCCGTGAGATCGAGGCGGAGCTCACGCGCGATGCCATGGCAAAGGTCGAGGAGACCTATGACGGCGGACGCGCGATCGTCGTGGGCGGCGAAGGCTGGCACGAGGGTGTCAAGGGCATCGTGGCAAGCCGTCTGACCAACCGCTATCACGTGCCGGCGCTGCTGTTCTCGATCGAGGACGGTATCGCGCGCGGCTCTGGTCGCTCGGTGGGCAAAGTTAACCTGTTTGACGCCGTCGAGCGCTGTTCCGACCTGCTGATTCGTCGCGGCGGACATGCCGGTGCGGTGGGTGTGACCATCGAGGCATCCAAGCTCGATGAATTCCGTCGTCGCCTTTCCGCCGTGCTATCGGAGATTCCCGCCGAGGACTTTGAAGACATCGACGAGGTTGCCGCCACGGTCGACCTTTCCGAGCTGAATATCGAGACTATAGAGCAGATTTCCCGTCTTGAGCCGTTTGGCCAGGGCAACAAGGTGCCGCTGCTGGCCGCCGAGGGCGTGACGATGTGCGATCGCGCCGTGGTGGGCAAAACCGGCGAGCACATGCGCTTTGTGGCGACCGATGGTGCCGCGAGCGTGCCGGCCATTATGTTCCGCGTGCCGCAAATCGATAGGCTCATCAATTGCGACAGCGCCGTCGACTTGGTGTTCGAGGCCGTGGCCGAGCATTGGCAGGGACGTGTGAAGCCCAAGCTCATGATCAAAGATGTCTTGGTGCGCGATACCACGGCGTCCAATATCGACGATCCGGCATGTGAACTTCGCCGCGGCGTGCAACCGGCGGATTCTGGCCTGCGCCTGGAGTCGCGTAAACGCGAGACGCTCGCCCAGCTTTCTTATGCTGAGCTCACGCGCTCGCTTATCCATAGCTTTATCGGCTCGAACCAGCCGCACCGCGCGCAGGTCGAGGCGCTCGATGCCCTGGCCGATCACCAAAGTGTTCTGGCCGTTATGGGAACGGGGCGCGGCAAGTCGCTCATCTTCCATGTGCATGCCGCGCGCGAGGCGGTTCTTCGCGGGCGTGCGAGCATCTTTGTCTATCCGCTGCGTGCGCTCGTTGCCGACCAGGCCTATCACCTCTCGTCGACGATGGCCGCGCTCGGCATTGGCGTCGGCGTGTTGACCGGCGAGACCGTGGAGGCGGCGCGCGATGACGTGTTTGCCGGCTTGGCTTCGGGTCGCACCGGTATCGTGCTCACGACGCCCGAGTTCCTGTCTATCCACCGTGACCGCTTTGCGCGTTCGGGCCGCATCGGCTTTGTCGTTATCGATGAGGCGCACCACGCCGGCCTTGCCAAGGGCGGCGACCGTAGCGCCTATCTCGACATGCCCGATATCCTCAAAGTCCTGGGCGACCCGGTCGTTATGGCTGCGACGGCCACCGCGACGGCTCCGGTCGTGGCCGAGCTTGCCCGCATGTTGCCGATCACTCGCACGGTGGTCGACGAGACGGTGCGCGAGAACCTGCAGCTCGAGGACGACCGCGACCTTGCGAGCCGCGAGAACCGTTTAGTGTCGATCGTGGCGACGGGGGAGAAGACCGTCATTTACGTCAATTCGCGCGACCAGTCCGTGGCGCTCGCCAAGACGTTGCGCAAGCGTGTGCCCGATTGCGCAACCCATATCGCGTTCTATAACGCGGGGCTTGCGCGTTCCGATCGCCGCCGCGTGGAGGAAGCATTCCGAGACGGAAGCCTCAGCTGCATCGTTTCGACCTCCGCCTTTGGCGAGGGTGTCAACCTGCCCGATATCCGCCATGTCGTGCTCTACCACATGCCGTTTGGCGCCATCGAGTTCAACCAGATGAGCGGACGTGCCGGCCGCGATGGCCAGCCCGCCGTGATCCATCTGCTCTATTCGTCGCGCGACGCCCGCATTAACGAGCGCCTGCTCGACTGCTATGCGCCCGAGCGCGACGAGCTCGTCACGCTCTATCGCGCGCTGCAGACCATGTGGCGCTCCAACCGCGGCAAAACCGGGGACGATTCCTTTAGTGCGAGCGATATCGACATCGCGCAGATGTGCCTTGCCATCGATGCTCGCACGCCGGTCGACGAGCGTTCGGTGGAAAGCGGCCTGGGAATCTTCGAAGAGCTTGGTTTCTGTCGAGTTTCGGGGTTTGACGACACTCGTCGCATCGCGATGGCCGAAAACCCCGGCCGCGTGCAATTGAGCAGGTCAATTCGCTATTTGGAGGGCTTGCGCTCGCGCATGGAGTTTTCGGCTTTCCGGAGCTGGGCGCTCGATTCGTGCGCTTCTGATATGCTAGCCAAAGTTAACCGCCCGATCGTACCGCGGGCCTAGGGGAAGGGGACCTCGATGGATGCCGCAGCCCGTACCGCCCATGATTCCACCCTCCAGCCGTTTTCGGAGATGGAGCACTATAAGCATGCCGATGAGCTGCCGCCCGAGATTATGGCGGACAGCTACGACAAGCTGGAGCGCCTGTGCCTCAAATATATGAATGAGGACGACTTTTCTAAGGTTGAGCAGGCCTACTGCTTTGCCGCCGAGAAGCACTGCAACCAAAAGCGCCGCTCGGGCGAGATGTACATTAACCATCCCGTCGAGGTTGCCATCATTTTGGCCGATCTCAAGATGGACTGCGATGTGGTGTGTGCCGCGCTGCTGCACGATACCGTCGAGGATACCGAGACCTCGCTCACCGATGTTTCCGGCCTGTTTGGCGATACGGTGGCCGAGCTCGTCGATGGCGTGACCAAGCTCACCAACATCGAAGTCGACAGCATGGACGAGAAGCAGGCGCTCACGCTGCGCAAGATGTTCCTCGCCATGTCCAAGGACATCCGCGTCATCATCGTTAAACTTGCCGATCGTCTGCACAACATGCGAACGCTGGCAGCCCTGCGCGAGGATCGTCGCCTGTTTAAGGCTCGCGAGACCATGGACGTGTACGCGCCCTTGGCCGACCGCCTAGGCATGAGCTCTATTAAGTGGGAGCTCGAGGACCTGTCCTTCTTCTACCTGGAGCCCGATGCCTACCAGCGCATCGCGCGTATGGTAGCTGAGTCGCGCGAGGTCCGCGAACGCTACCTTGCCGAGACCATCAAGACGCTTACCGATGAGCTCAACCGCATTGGTCTGGAGGACTTCCAGATCAACGGCCGCTCCAAGCACTATTGGTCCATCTACCAAAAGATGAAGCGCAAGGGCAAGGAGTTCTCCGAGATCTACGACCTGGTGGCGCTGCGCGTTATTACCCATTCGGTGCGCGATTGCTACTCCACGCTCGGTGCGGTGCATACGCTGTGGCACCCTATGCCTGGTCGCTTTAAAGACTATATCGCCATGCCTAAGGTCAATAACTACCAGTCGCTCCACACGACGGTCATCGGCCCTACGGCTCGTCCGCTCGAGATTCAGATTCGAACCTACGAGATGCATGAGCAGGCCGAGTACGGCATTGCCGCCCACTGGCTATATAAGAAGTCGGGCGGATCGTCTGCTTCCAAGACCAATGACGCTCAACGTTTGGACGACCAGATCAACTGGCTCAAGCATTCGCTCGATTGGGCAGCTTCCGACGAGATCACCGATGCCAAGGAATACCTGCACTCGCTGAAGGTCGATCTGTTCGATCAGGAGATCTTTGTCTTCACGCCCAAAGGCGAGGTCATGGCGCTTCGTGCCGGCTCCACGCCGCTCGACTTTGCCTATGCCGTTCACACCGAGGTGGGAAACCACTGCGTCGGCGCCAAAATCAACGGTGCGGTGGCTCCGCTCACGCACGAGATCAAGACGGGCGACCGCGTTGAAATCCTGACTAACAAGAGTTCCAAGCCGTCGCGCGATTGGCTCAAGATCGTTAAGACACCTTCCGCCAAGTCAAAGATCCGCCGCTATTTTGCCGCTGCGACCAAGGACGACGACGCTGCCGCCGGTCGCGATATGCTGGCCAAGGACCTGCGTAAGCGTGGCTATGGCATTTCTACGCCGCGTTCGACGCGTGCACTCAACGCCGTGGCGGAGCAGTTTAACTTCAAGCAGCTCGAGGACCTGTTTGCCGCCGTCGGTGCCGGCAAGGTTGCCCCGCGCGCTGTGGGCAATAAGGTCGAGCAAATCTTGGACCCCAAGCCCGAGGAACAGCTCACCAAGGCCGAGGCTATCGCCGAGGTCGTGAAGCAGCCCGCTCGCGGCTCCAACCGCAAGCCGCAAAAGCGCGGCAAGAGCGCCAGTAACGGCATTATCGTCAAGGGCGAGAGCAACAGCGGCCTGCTGGTCCGTCTGGCTCATTGCTGCAACCCCGTGACGGGCGACGACATCGTCGGCTTCATCACGCGCGGTCGCGGCGTTTCGGTGCATCGCGCCAACTGCCCTAACGTCAAGGGTCTTATGGAACATCCCGAGCGCATGATCGATGTGGAGTGGGACGGCGCTGCCGACACCCTCTTCCAGATCGAGATCGTGGTCGAGTGCCTGGACCGCATGGGCCTGCTCAAGGATGTCACCATTGCCATTGGCGATGCGGGCGGTAATATCCTTTCTGCCGCCACGTCGACCAACCGCGAGGGCATTGCAACCCTGCGCTTTATGGTCGAGATCTCGGACGCGAGTGGCTTGGATCCGCTGCTGGCCTCTATCAGCAGCGTTGACTCGGTCTACGACGCTCGTCGTCTTATGCCCGGCGAGGGTGGAGCCCAGCTTAAGCGCCGTGTGTAGGTGCGAGAGCCTCTCAGCATCATAGATATTGGTTACGTTCGAGGCATCGTTTGGTGCCTCGAACGTATTTTAGAAGGAGGGTATGCGCATGGGCGATATGACTTTGGACCTGACACCCCGAGGTGCGGCTTCGATTGAGGCACTCGTCAACGGCCCGATTCAGACCAACAGCTACGCCGTGATTTCGAATGACGAGTGCTTAATCGTCGATCCGGCGTGGGAGGGCGAGCGTCTTGTGGAGCATATCCGCACCGCGCATCCCGAGGTGCGCGTACTCGGCTCTGTCTGCACGCACGGTCATGCCGACCATGTTGGCGGGGTTGCCGGGGTTCGAGCTGTCGTTGGCGACAGCGCACTATATGAGTTGTGCGCTAAGGACGTGACGGTACCTCGCGCAAATATCGAGGAGCAGCGCGCCATGTGGGGCATCGAGACGCCCGATCCGGGTGAGCCGACGCGCTTGCTTGCCGAGGGCGATACAATCGAGGTGGGCGACGTCTGCCTGCAGGTGATCGAGACGCCGGGGCATACGCCGGGCGGCATCGTCCTGTTCGCCGCGACCGAGCAGGGGAACATCGCCTTTGTGGGCGACACGCTTTTCCCGGGCAGCCACGGTCGTACCGATCTTTCCGGCGGTGACGAGGCGGCGATTATGCGCTCGCTTTCCAAACTTGCCAAGACGCTTCCGCCCGATACCGTTTGCTTGACGGGCCATGGCGATTCGACCACGATGGCGCGCGAACTTATGCAGAACCCGTTTATGCAGATGTAGGCTCGAAGCCGTCTTTCGAACCACGAAGACCGCTCAATCGTCAAGCTATTTTCCCCAGTGGGTCGATTCTGTGGGGCAAACGGTCAAAATTTGTCCAATCGGATGGTATTCGTGAACAAACGAACGTTTATGCTCGGGTATGTCGTGGTAAAATCTCAGGCGTTATCGGAGCAACCTTACAGGAGGTTTCTTTTATGCTCGTCAACGCAGCAGACATGCTCAAGAAGGCCGAGGCCGGCAAGTACGCTCTCGGTGCCTTCAACACCAACAACCTCGAGTGGACCCTGGCTATTCTCCAGGCCGCCGAGGAGGCCAAGTCTCCGCTGATCCTTCAGTGCACCGCTGGTGCCGCTAAGTGGATGGGCGGTTTCAAGGTCTGCGCCGACATGGTCAAGGCTGCCGTCGAGGCCACGGGCGTTACCGTTCCCGTCGCCCTTCACCTCGATCACGGTTCTTACGAGGACTGCTTCAAGTGCATCGAGGCCGGCTTCACGTCCATCATGTATGACGGCTCTCACGAGGAGACCTTCCAGCTTAACCTCGACCGCACCAAGGAGCTCGTTGAGCTTGCCCACTCCAAGGGCATGTCCATCGAGGCCGAGGTCGGCGGCATCGGCGGCACCGAGGACGGCGTGACCTCCAACGGCGAGCTCGCTGACCCCGCTGAGTGCAAGCAGATTGCTGACCTGGGCGTCGACTTCCTCGCCTGCGGTATCGGCAACATCCACGGCGTGTATCCCGCCGACTGGGCTGGCCTTTCCTTCGAGCGTCTGGGCGAGATCAAGGCCGAGACCGGCGACCTGCCCCTCGTTCTGCACGGTGGCACCGGCATCCCCGAGGATCAGATCAAGAAGGCCATCTCCCTGGGTATCTCCAAGATCAACGTCAACACCGACCTGCAGCTCGTCTTCGCCAAGGGCGTTCGCGAGTACATCGAGGCTGGCAAGGATCAGCAGGGCAAGGGCTTTGACCCCCGCAAGCTCCTCAAGCCTGGTCGCGACAACATCGTTGCCCGCACCAAGGAGCTCATGGAGGAGTTTGGCTCCGTCAACAAGGCGTAAGTAGCGGTTTAACTTTCCCGTCGGAGGCCCCGTTCACCCTACGCTTCTCCCTTGCGCTCACCTGGCTTTGCCAGAAGTCGCGCAATGGGAAAAGCTTCGGGTGAACGGGGCCTCCTTCGTTAACTCGCTACAGGGTTACTGGGCTGAATTCATTTTTTGACTACCGCTCGGCGGTGTTGATGGCTCCCTTGTTGGGGCTTTCTTTTTTATCTCGCTACAATGGGCTTCAAGAGTTCTAATGACTTGGAGTTTGGTATGGCTGTTATTAATGTGCTGCCTTCGGATGGGAAGGTTATTGACGAGGGGCCGGTTGGTTGCTCTGTTGATGTTTGCAATGATGACTTCCGTTTTCTAGATATTGGCTTGCCACCCGAGATCCTGCGTTTAAAGGATGCGGGGTATCTTTCGCAGGCTATTGAGGCTTGCGACCGCCTACTTGCCCAAAATCCCGATCCCTCGCTTGCTGCCTGCGTTCGTGCCGAGCGGTATCGCATGATCGAGACGCCGCTTCATTTTTCGGTGTCGCGCGATCGAGCTATTGCGATGATTCGCGAGGAGTGGCCTGAGTTTACCGAGGAGCAGTTTAACGATCTGATTGACCGTAAGCGTATTGACTGGCGCTTTATCGACGGGGAGCTGTTCGTTCTCGACAACTTCCTCGATTCGCTTCGCGTATATCCCAAAGAGGTTCCCGGCATGCGTCCCGATCCTACGGACGGAATTGCACTGCGCAACGAAATGCTCAAGGAGATGGGGTCGCAAAACGGATTGGCTCGCGTCATTACGCTTAAAGCATCTGTGTCTGTCCCCGGCGCTCTAGAGGGGGAGACCGTTCGCGCTTGGCTTCCCGTTGCCGCCACCTGCCACCAGCAGTCTCGTGTCGAGATTCTCGACATGACGCCGGAGGGTGCTGTTGCTCCCGCGAACGCTTCGGCGCGTACCGCCTCGTGGTCTTCTTCGAGTGAACGCTCATTCTCGGTGACCTATCGTTATCACATCGGTGCTGCTTATTGTGATGTCTACGGTGGCGCACTTCCGGTTCATCCGCGTATGGACGCGCCTCTGCCCGAGGATATTTCCGAGGACCGTCCGCACATTGCATTCACGCCGTATCTGCAGCAGCTGACGGCCGGTGTTGTTGACGGACTCGAGGATCCGCTCGATCGCGCTCGTGCTATCTATGATTATCTGACGCAGCATATCGACTATCGCTATCAGCCGCCGTACTTGCTTTTGGGATCTATTGCCGATGACTGCGCGCATTCGCTCCGCGGCGATTGCGGCGTTATGACGCTCACGTTTATCACCATGTGCCGTATCGCGGGCGTGCCTGCCCGTTGGCAGAGCGGCCTGTACGTTGCGCCCGATTCGGTGGGGTCGCACGACTGGGCAGAGTTCTATACGCCGCAGACCGGTTGGCTCAACGCCGACGTGTCATTTGGATCTTCTGCTCGCAGGATGGGGGAGGAGTGGCGCCGCCGTCACTACTTTGGCAATCTCGACCCATGGCGTATGGTGGCCAACAATCGATTCCAGGCAGAGTTTGAGCCCTCTTTCGACGGCATGCGCGAGGACCCTTACGATAACCAGATGGGTGAGGCTTCTGTCGACGGTCGCGGATGCCGTCAGCGCGAGATGCTCCGCACGGTCGAACTCATCGAAATGCTCGAAGTTCCATTTTCGGACTAATCGGTAGAAAGCTGTGATAAACTAACTCACGCATTGCGTGCCCGAGTGGCGGAATTGGCAGACGCAGTGGACTCAAAATCCACCGTTGGCAACAACGTGCGAGTTCGAGTCTCGCCTCGGGCACCATACATGCAAGTGAGCGTTCAAGGGGGTCAAGGCCCCCTTTTTCGTGCCGAACTCGCGTGAGCGCGCGGAGCGTTAAGCAAACAGGCCTGTGGCCTGTTTGTAGCGGAGCGTGGCGAGGGCGCCATGCGCCCGAAGCCCGGGGCTTCGCGAAGCGAAGTCCCTTCGAGTCTCGCCTCGGGCACCATACATGCACCTGCGCTTCAAGGGGGTTGCGGCCCCCTTTTTCGTGTACGTAATGTGATAACGCGCTGTACGTGTTATTATTCGCAAGGCGTTGTTTCCGCAATGCCCTAAAGAGGAACCCGAGGGTTCCCACCTTTTGGCGCCAATGAGCAGCTGACTGGTCATACAACTTAGATTACCTTCCTCAAATCGAGGAAGTCTATGTGTACGACCTGGTTGCTGAGAAGCGCCGGGTTATTTTTTTATGAATGGAGGTAGGGAAAATAGCTAAGTCTGATGACACCCGCATCAACGACGAGATCACTGCATCTTCGTGCCGTTTGATTGGCGTCGATGGCTCTCAGCTCGGCCTGTTCGCCATCCGCGATGCCCAGCGCGTCGCCGACGATCAGGGTCTCGACCTGGTCGAGATCGCTCCCAACGCGGAGCCGCCGGTCTGCAAGGTCATGGACTACGGTAAGTTCAAGTACCAGCAGGCCATGAAGGCCAAGGCTGCTCGTAAGAACCAGTCCAAGGTCGAGGTCAAGGAAATGAAGTTCCGACCCAAGATCGACGTTGGCGATTACGAGACCAAGAAGGGCCACGTTCTGCGTTTCCTCAAGAAGGGCGCACGCGTTAAGATCACCATCATGTTCCGCGGCCGTGAGATGGCTCACCCGGAGCAGGGCCTTAACGTTCTCGAGCGTCTCGCCGAGGATCTCAAGCCTTACGCTACGGTCGAGTCCAAGCCTAAGATGGAAGGCCGTAACATGCTTATGCTGCTCGCCCCGATTAAGGGCGCCTTCGATGAGGATAAAGCGGCAAGCGATACCAAGTAACTAGTGTTCTGTAACCGATTAAGGAGTATTTCATGCCTAAGATGAAGTCCCACAGCGGCACCAAGAAGCGTTTCCGCAAGACTGGTACCGGCAAGCTTATGCGCGCCAAGGCTTTCAAGAGCCACATCCTGAGCAAGAAGTCCACCAAGCGTAAGCGTGGCTTCCGTCAGGAGACCGAGATCGCCGCTGCCGACCGCAAGGTCATCAAGTCGCGTCTCGCCTAAGTTCGTTTTTTCGTTTTACCGTCTAGGAGTTGATAGAACATGGCACGTATTAAGCGCGCTGTTGCCGCCAAGAAGAAGCGCCGTACCGTTATGCACCGTGCGAAGGGTTACTACGGTGCCGCTTCGCGTACTTACAAGCATGCTAAAGAGCAGGTCCAGCACTCCCTGCAGTATCAGTATCGTGATCGCCGCAACAAGAAGCGCGAGATCCGCTCTCTCTGGATCACCCGCATCAACGCTGCTGCTCGCCTGAACGACATCTCTTACTCTCAGTTCATGCACGGCCTGAAGGTTGCCGGCATCGAGCTCGACCGCAAGGTCCTGGCTCAGATGGCTTACGAGGACATCGAGTCCTTCAACGAGCTGGCTACCATTGCCAAGAAGGCTCTCGAGGCCTAATAGATTCTCTTGAATCGCTAGGGGAGTGTCGCGTTGTGCGCGGCGCTCCCCTTTTTTATCGAAAGCGCTGGTTTACATTGCTAAAAGCGCGGGTAGATAGACACTTACAGGTGACCGATCTTTATATATCTCTTAACCGAAGGGTCATCATCTGATACGTGCAGTATTTCTGCACCAGCCTTTCTATGACTTATATAGGAAGCGATGTATTGTGTAGGACTTGTGAAGAGTGGAATTGACGTCCCACAGGGCTTCGCGGTCTGGCAATATATCTCCTTGCCGCGCGGCCCGGTGGAACCGGATCAGCCGCAAAGCGTGCACCTTGAGAACCGGATACTGCGAGGATGGACACACCAGATGTGTCGCATCCGGGCAGACATCGAACCATTTGAAATGGTCTAACTTGGATTTGT
>URSP01000042.1:0-14480 GCA_900550515.1 uncultured Collinsella sp.
TCGTGGGCTCGGAGATGTTTATAAGAGACAGCCGTAGACGGTCTGCGCGGGGCTGGGCGGGCAGCCGGGGATATAGACATCGACCGGCAGAATCTTATCCGTGCCGCCCCAGACGCAGTAGTTGTCGTAGAAGATGCCGCCGGTGCAGCCGCACGCGCCATAGGACACCACGATCTTGGGATCGGGTGCGGCCTCAAAGGCGCGCAGGGCCGGCATGCGCATGGCACGCGTCACGGCGCCGGTGTACAGCAGCACATCGGCGTGACGGGGCGAGGGCACGACCTTGATGCCAAAGCGCTCGACGTCGAAGACGGGCGTGATGGAACCGAAGATCTCGATCTCGCAGCCGTTGCAGCCGCCGCAGTCGACACGGTAGACGTACACCGAGCGCTTGATCTTCTTAAGAAGGGTCGCTTTGGCCTTCTCGATGCTCTCGTCGAGCTCGATCTTGGTCGGGCGGTACTGAAGCCGCTCGGGCAAAAGCGTGGGTTCGGCCATGGTTACTCCTCCTTCGTTTCAAAATCCATGATGATGCCCTCGACCGGCGCCGGACCGGCGGGAATCTCGGGCGCATCGGGGTTAAGCTCGCGGTCGATATACTCCGGGTTCACGCCGTGGCCGCCCAGATACTCCATGCCGGGGCCCTGGGGCTCGCCGGACGCAAGCGTCTCGTTGGCAGCCATGCCGCGCGCGTTGCTGGTCTTTACGGCCGAGGCGGCGCGCAGGGCGTCGAGCTCGCGCTTGCACTCCTGGCACATACCGACGGTGCGAGCGGCCTGCTCGGCCTCCATGCCGCCGGCCTTTTGCAGCAGGCGCTTGGCATAGTCGATCTCCTTGTGCGGGGCAAACGGCTTGCCGCAACGCGAGCAGTGCTCGAGCGCATAGACGCTCTTGCTGGTGAGGTCGTCCTTGCTCATGACGGCCAGCTCAAACTCCTCGGTGAGCTTGATGGCCTCCATGGGGCAGGCTTCCTCGCAGCGGCCGCAAAAGATGCAGCGGCCGTAGTCGATCGACCAGGTGATGGTATCGGCCGTAAGGTCGGTGTCCATGCGAATGGCATCGGCCGGGCACGCCACGCCGCAGGCACCGCAGGCAATGCAGAGCTCGGCATTGTGCTCGGGTTTGCCGCGCATGTCCTTGTTGGTGGGGAACGGCGCAAACGGGTACTTGACCGTCGCGTCGCCGGCCTTGGCGTTAACCTTCCAAAGCTTCAGCATATTAGAGCGCCTCCTCATCGAGCGGAGCGGCCATGGTGCCCTCGCCCGCAAGCGGCGACTTGTCGCGCCAGACGTTCTCGAACTGCTCCTTGTCGAGCACGTGGTCGCGCTTGGCGGCGACATCGGTCACCGTCACGCGGTCGGTGCAGGAGTAGCACGGATCGAGCGAGCCGACAATCAGCGCAGCGTCGCCCACGGTGTTGCCGCGGAACATGTAGCGCAGAACCGGCCAGTTGCTGTACGTGGCGGCCTTGGCGCGCCAGCGATAGCACTTCTGGTTATTGCCGAGCATGGCCCAGTGCACGTCCTCGCCGCGCGGCGCCTCGGTGGCACCGATGGCGTACTTGTGCGGGGTGTACTCCCAGTCCGTGGTGAGGATGGGACCCGACGGGCAGTTCTCGAGCATGGTCTCGATCATGTCGATCGAATCGTAGACCTCCTGGATGCGAACGGCGGTACGGCCGAAGGCATCGCAGGTGTCGGCCGTGGCGGCGTGCATCTTTTGGACGTCCGGATCGGCGTAGCCGTCGAAGGGATGGTCAAAGCGCACGTCGCGGGCATAGCCCGAGCCACGCATGAGCGGGCCGACCGGCGAGAAGTCACGTGCGATCTTGCGGTCCAAGATGCCGATACCGCTCGTACGCTCAATAAAGTTGGGCGTGGAGAGCAAGACGTCGACGAGCTCCTGAACCTCGGAGCGCAGCTGGTGGATGGTCGTGAGCGTGGAGAGCTTCTGCTCGGCCAAAATGTCGCGACGCACGCCGCCGATCACGTTGAGGCCGTAGGTCTTGCGGTGACCGGAGAGCTTCTCGGCCAGGTCCATGGACTTCTCGCGGACGCGGAAGAACTGCTGGAAGCCGGAGTCGAAGCCCGTGTAGTGCGACGCCAGGCCGATGTTGAGCAGGTGCGAGTGCAGGCGCTCGACCTCGAGCATGATGGCGCGGATGTACTGGGCGCGCGGCGGGACATGAATGCCCTGGGCGCGCTCGACGGCCTCGGCGTAGGCCACCGAGTGGGCGCAGCCGCAGATGCCGCAGATACGGTCGGCGAGGAACGTCACGGCGTCATAGTTCAGGCGCGTCTCGGCGACCTTCTCCATACCGCGGTGCACATAGAACAGACGGTAGTCGGCGTCGACGATCGTCTCGCCCTCGACGAACAGGCGGAAGTGGCCGGGCTCGTCGGAGGTAATGTGCAGCGGGCCCATGGGGACGAGCGTGGTCTCCTTGCCCTTGGTGTCGGCCAAGAACTCATAGTTTTCCATGTCGCTCGCGGGAGCGGGACGGAAGCGGTAGTCCATGGAGTCCTTGCGCAGCGGATACAGGCCGCTGGGCCAATCGTCGGGCAGCACCAGGCGACGACGATCGGGCAGGCCCTCGGGGATCAGGCCGAACATATCGCGCAGCTCGCGCTCGCCCCACACGCAGGCGGGGACGAACGGCGTCACGGACGGGAACGTCATCTTGGCGGGATCGACCTCGGTGCGCACGGTCACCCAGCCGGGGTCCTCTCCCTCCATGGAGATGACGTAGTACACGGCGTAACGGCCGCACAGACTGCGCTCGTCGTTGCCGATGATCACAGGAATCCAGCCGTAGCGCTCGTAATACAGGTAGTGGACGGCCTCGGGCAGACGGTCCAGCTTGACGGTGATCGTCAGCTGGTCCTCGCACTGCCATTCGACCTTCTCGATAGCGCCCGGCACTGCGGCGCGCAGGGCCTCGACGTGGCTTTCGCAGCGACGAGCGTAGTCCTTCTTTTCAGGTTCTGCCATGGTGCTAATTCACCTCGCTTGTCTTGGTCTGGGAGCTGAACACCATGCGGTAGAGAGGGGCCTCGTGGAGCTCTTCGACGCTCTGGTTCAAAACGACGGACGTTGCATCCTCGACGCCGCTCGTGATGGCGACCGGGGTGGCGATACCGAACCACATGACCACGATCGCGAGGGCGATCTCGGGGATGATCATGAGGGCGGGCACCTCGTGGCGCTTCATGCCCTCGGGCGCCTTGCCGAAGATGGACTTGAGCGCAATGCCGGTAAGGGCGAAGTACACGCCGGTGAGGCCGATGGCCACGAGCACGACCACCCAGATGGGACCGGACTGGACGCCGGCCACGAAGGTGAGGAACTCGGAGATGAACAGGGCGAACGGCGGGAAGGCGGCGAGCGCGAGCAGGGCGATGATGGTGAGCGCTGCCGTGACGGGAGCGATCTCGACGACGCCCTTGATCTTGTTCAGGTCGCGGGTGTGGTAGATGTGCTGGATGTTACCGGCCATGCAGAAGGCGAGCGCCTTCGTGAAGCCGTGGAAGATGCAGTGCAGCAGGCAGGCGGCGATACCGAGCGGACCACCGATACCCAGGCACAGCGCGACCACGCCGACGTTGTCGACGGAGGAGTACGCGAAGCGGCGCTTGATATCGTCCTGCTTAAAGATGCACAGGGCGGCCACCAGGATGGACAGCGTGCCCAGGATGAGCAGGAGCGTTCGCGGATAGGTGTCGCCCACCGTGATGATGGACAGGGAGTAGAAGCGGATGATCACCAGCATGGCGCACTTGAGCAGCACGCCCGAGAGCAGCGCGGAGACCGGGCTCGGAGCCTGGGAGTGCGCGTCGGGCAGCCAAGTGTGCATGGGGAACAGGCCCGCCTTGGTGCCGAAGCCGATGACGATGAACGCGAACGCGAGGCGCACGAGCATCGGGTCGAACTGGTCGGCGTAGGGCATGATGGAGGTAAGGAAGGCGGCCTCATGCGCGTTGGGCATGATATCGGCGGCGTTCGCGTAGATGAGCAGCGTGCCGAACAGGCCGAAGGCCACGCCGGCGGTGCAGACCATCGCGTACTTCCAAGACGCCTCGAGCGCCTGTTTGTTCTTGTAGATACCCACGAGGAACACGGTCGACAGCGTGGTGGCCTCGACCGCCGCCCAGGTGAGGATGATGTTGTTGGACAGGCAGGCGAGCAGCATCGTGAAAACGAACAGGCTAAACAGCGCGTAGTACTGCTTGGTGCGCTCGGCCGGCATGGTCTTCTCCTCGATATCGATCTTGATATAGGAGATGGAGTACACGCCGGTGATGAACCCAATGATGCCTACCAGAAGGACGAAGATCGACGAGAGCGAATCGAGATGGAGCCACAGGCCCAAGGCGTCGATATTCTGCCCGCTCGAGAGCATGGTTCCCGCGGTGACGACCGAAAGGACGAGGGTCGCCGCGACGGAGATGGTGTTGAGCCCCGCGAAGACGCTGTAGGACGTCGTCTTGGGGAGCGCAGCCATAATCAGGGAGAACACGAGGGGACAAGCGAGCAGGGCGACCGTCAGCATTGAAACATCCATGGCCTACCCCTTCAATTCGGTAAGGTCGTGGGAGTCGAGCGACTTGGTGTCGTTCCAGATCCTCACGACGACGGCGGACATGATGATGACGGCGAAAATGGCGTCGGTGGCGATGCCGATCTCGATGATCTCGGGGGCCGTGGGCGCGAGCAGGGCGAGCGTCACGTGGCTACCGTTCTCCATAAGGCAGTACCCGAAGATCTGCTTGAGGATGTTGCGCTGGGAGATGATGCACGTGAGGCCGACGAAGAAGTGCGCGAAGCTGATGGCGAGGGCCGGAGTGGCCACCTCGGCGGTGGGCAGGCTCAGGCGCGTGACCACCGCGAAGCAGATGGCCACCTCCAGACCGGTGAGGATGATGGTCCAGGCCGGCTTGATGGAGGAGGTCAGCGTGCTATCGGCAGGCGAACCCATCTTTTTGTAGGCACGGTTGAGAATGAACGGAACGAGGATCACCTTGGTGACGAAGGCCGACGCGGCCCACATGAGAAGCTCGGTGGCACCGGTGGTGAGGCCCAGGGTGAGCAGCACGCCCACCAGGACAACCGACTGGATCGCGTACCACTTGATGGCGGACGGGATGGTCTTCGAGACGACCACCATGGTGGAGGTCACGATCAGAAGACCGCCCAGGATATTGACTAACGAATAACCCATGTCCTACCTCCTAACCCATCCAACTAGAGGACAGAGGACCGGCGACGACGACCATGATCATGAGGACGACGAACACGAACGCCATGGCGCGCGGAAGGGGCTGGCCGGCGGCCACGGTCTCGCTCGGCTCACCGGGCAGGACCTTACCCATCCAACGCAGGAACCATGCGAAGGTGGCGACGGTCTCGACGACCATGACGCACACGAGGACGAAGATGACCGTGTTGGAAGCACCAACCGCGAAGCCACCGGAAATAATCTGGAACTTGGAGAAGAACGTGCTCATGGGGGGCACGCCGGCGATTGCGGTCGCGGCGACCGCGAAACCCACGCCCGTGACCGGGTACTTCTTCATGAGGCCCTGGATCTTGGGCAACATACGGGTTCCCAGCGTGAAGCTGAGGGAGCCGGCGATGAGGAAGAACAGGGTCTTGGTGAACGCGTGGTTGAAGATGTGCTCGACGGCGCCGTTGAACGCCATTTGGCTTCCGAACACGGAGAGGCCCAGGCCGAAGAACACGTAGGCGAGCTGCGCGATCGTCGAGAAGGCGAGCAGGCGCTTCATATCCTTCTGGGGCAGGTACATGAGGAAGCCGAAGAGCATGGTCACGACGGCGTCGATGATGGCGACCCAACCGACGATCTCGGGGATATCGCCGGCACTCGCAAGAGCGCGGGCGAACACGCACACGCCGACCTTCACCATGGACGCGCCATGGAGGTAGGCGGAAACGGGCGTGGGGGCCTCCATTGCGGAGGGCAGCCACATGTAGAGCGGGAACTGGGCGGACTTGGCCCAAGCGGCGAACAGGATGAGCAGCAGCACGACGGTCTTCATACCGGAATCGAGCTGGGAGATCGCGCTCAGCGCGAACGTGCCGGTTCCGGCGAACAGGAAGGCCGCGCCGATGTAGAGTCCCAGAGCGCCGATGTGGGTGATGATGAGTGCCTTCATACCGGCCTTCTTGGCCGTGGGCGTCATGTAGTAGCTGATGAGGCCCCAGGAGCACACGCCGGTAATCTCGAAGAAAACGAGCTGGCCGACGATGGTGGAGCTGTAGGCGAGACCGGCCATGGCGCCGATGAACGTGGAGAAGTACACGTAGAAGCGACGACGGGGCGCGTCGGGATGCTCCTTGTTCTTATCGCTCATATACGGGAACGAATAGATGACGACGAGCAGACCGATAGCGACGAACGCGGGTGCGAGCAGCGTGCTCATCCGGTCGAATATGAAGCCCATGACCAAGGTCTGGCCCATACTCGCCCAGGTTACATCGACCGCGTTCATGCCGTTTCCGGCAAACGTCGCGGCCAAGCCAACGGAAGCGACCGTGGCGATGCCGCCGGCAAAGGCGCAGATCCATTTAGCGTAGGGACGCGGCAGCATGACGATGAGCAGGGAGCCCAGCATGGGGACGGCGATCGCCACCATGGCAAAGAGGGACAAGCTCGATTCGATTGACATAGTTTCTCCCTTCTCCCTACACGCCTACGACGACGAAGACGAACGCGAGGACCGCGATGCCGACGACGGCCCAGGTCTGGTTACCGAGCACCTTGAAGCGCGAACGGGAAACGGAGTTCTCGAGCACGCCGCAGACAACGAAATCGACCAGGCACTTGACAAGGAAGACGACGGCGCCCACGAGAGCGGTGACGCCGATGGTCGCGGGCTCTCCCCAGGGGATGAAGATGGAGGTGAACCAAGCGACGACCACGACCTGCTTCATGCCCATGGCGAGCTTCATCATGGCCAGGGACGGGCCGGAGAGCTCGGCGAGCGGGCCCTCCTGGAGCTCCTGCTCGGCTTCGGCCTGATCGAACGGAAGCTTGCCGAGCTCCATATAGCAGGCGGCCGCGAAGGCGACGCCGGCGAGGATGACGGCGACGACGCTCGAGACGTTGCCCGTAACGATGTGCTGACCCATGGTCGCAATGTCCGTGGAGCCGCACACGATGGCGACGGTAAACAGCGCGATGAGCATGGACGGCTCGATGAGCACGCTCATGAGGAGCTCGCGGATACCGCCGAAGCCCGCGTAGGCGTTGGAGGAATCCACGCCGGACAGCGCGAAGAAGAAGCGGGACAGCGCGAGCGCGTACATGATGGTGATGGCGTCACCAAAGACGGGCATGGGGCTCTCGAGCGTGAACATGGGCAGGCCCATGGCGAGCATGAACGACACCGCGAGGAACAGCGGCGGCATGATGCGCAGCACGAAGCTCGAGTCGGAACTCACGGACTCGGGACGCGCCATGAGCTTCGCGAGGTCCCGGTAATCCTGAAGGATGGACGGACCGCGGCGATTGTGCATCTTCGCGCGAATCACACGGGCGAGGCCGGAGAAGAAGGGCGCGACCAGCATGACCACGAGGCCCTGCGCTATCGCAAGAACGATGTTCATAATATCCTCTCCCCTCTCTAGACCATGACCACGGCGAGCACGAGGAAGACCACGAGCGCCGCGACGATGTAGCAGATGTATACGGAGTAGTTGCCGCCCTCGATCTTGGAGGCGAGGCCGGCCAGCTTATCGGCACCCTCGCTCGGTGCATCGACCAGGAAGCGGTCGGGCAGGGGCTCAACGCCCTGGGCGACACCGGTGAGCTTCTGGAACACGTGCGCGATGGACCAGCAGATCTTGGTGCATACCTCGCGCAGGGTGTAGAGCGGGCCCATGAAGAGCTCTACGTCTGACGCGAAGCTCGTGGCGACGACGGGCATGTGCTCGTTGGGCTCGTAGCCGCACGCCCAAGGGTCGGTCTTCTTAGCGGGGGCCTTGGTGCCGAGGCAGGACCTCAACACGAACGCGAGGCCGGTGAGGACCACGAGCGCGATGGCGATCGCGGGGGTGGAGGTGGCGGCACCGGAAATCTCGTTCACCAGAGACACGCCCGAGGTGGCTGTGATGGCAGAGCCGGCAAGCACGCTCTGGGCGACGTCGCCCAGAACCGGGGCGATGACGGGAGAGCCGATTCCCAGCACCACGCAGATGGCCGCGAGGAGCATCTGCGAGAACAACATCGGAGCCGGGGACTCCTTGGCGTTCGCGGCCTCCTGGGAACGAGGGCTGCTCGCGAACGAGACGCCGTAGGCCTTCACGAAGCACGTGACGGCCAGGGCACCGGTGATGGCGAGGGCGGCCGCGGAGGCGACGGCGAACACCATGACGACCGGGTCGGAGAGCGTCGAGATGTTGAACAGGGACTGGTAGGTGAACCACTCGGAAACGAAGCCGTTGAGCGGCGGGATAGCCGAGATGGCAAGGGCACCGATGAGGAAGCAGACGGCCGTGACCGGCATACGGCGGAACAGGCCGCCCATCTTCTCCATGTTGCGCGTACCCGTGGCATAGAGCAGGGAGCCCGCGCCGAGGAACAGCTCGCCCTTGAACATGGCGTGGTTGAGCGTGTGGTAGAGGGCGGCCATGAGCGCGATCGTCGCGATGACGTCGTTGCCCAGGGCGTGCGCCGTCATGGACGCGCCGACACCGAGCAAGATGATGCCGATGTTCTCGACGGAGTGGTAGGCCAGCAGGCGCTTAATGTCGTGCTCGTGGAGGGCGTAGACGACGCCCAGGACCGACGAGATGGATCCGAAGACCAGGACCATGAGGCCCCACCAGAGCTGGACGCCCGAACCCGCGAGCAGGTCGAGACCGACCTTGAGGATTCCCAGGATGCCGATCTTGATCATGCCGCCGGACATGAGGGCGGACACGTTGGACGGCGCCTCGGGGTGCGCCTGGGGCAGCCAGGAGTGCAGCGGGATGATACCGGCCTTTGCGCCGAATCCGAAGAACGCGAGGACGAAGCACGCGGAGGAGACGGCGGGTCCAAAGTCATGCGTACGGAAATCACTGAAGCTGAAGGAACCGCCCACGCCGTTGGTCATGAGCAGGAAGCTCGCCATGATAAGGACAAAGCCCACGTGCGCGATGACGAAGTAGAGCCAACCGCCCCTAATGGAGTTCTTGTTCTCCTCGATAACGACAAGGAAGTAGCTCGTAAGGGACATGAGCTCAAAGGCGACCAGGAACCAGAACACGTTGTCGGCGGTGATGACGAGCATCATCGAGGCGACGAAGGTGTTCATGAAGAAACCGGCGCGCCCGACCTTGCCCGGGTACTCATCGAAGTAGGACAGACCGTAGATGAAGCCCGCAAAGGCGAGGATTGAGATGAGGACCACGATCAGGCCCGCAAGGCCGTTGAGCAAGAGCTCGAGACGGGCGAACGGGAAAAAGAAGACCGT
Source organism: uncultured Collinsella sp. (assembly GCA_900550515.1). Taxonomy (GTDB): domain Bacteria; phylum Actinomycetota; class Coriobacteriia; order Coriobacteriales; family Coriobacteriaceae; genus Collinsella. Next base: position 9,477 of record URSP01000042.1, read on the forward strand.
GTTGAGGGACGAAACGTCGCCAAGCACGGCCTCGAGGCCCGCGATGAACGACAGCACGGCCGCGACGGCGCCGATAAGGCAGCCGGCGGTCTTGGCGGCGTTATCGGCCTTGATCAGCAGAACCGAGGCGAGCGCACCGATGCACGAGACGGCAAGCGATGCGATAAACAACGTCATGCTATCCATTGTTTACGCTCCCTTCTGCTTTCTCGGACAGACCCTGGGCCACAGCGGTAACGTCGACGGACGGACCGTTTTCGATCGAGCGCAGGCGCTTGGCCTCGTCGAGCTCGCGATCGGCCGCGCCACCCATGACGGTCAGCGCCTTGGTGGGGCACGCCGCCACACAATGCGGGCCGTCCGGATCGAAGGCGCACAGGTCGCACTTGACAGCACAGGTGTACTGGCCGGGAGCCCACGTAAGCAGGCTGCTCAGGGACTTAGGATACGAAGGCGTCAGGTCGCACATGCCTGCGACACCGGCGATAGACGTGCCATCGGGATGGATGGCTCCGAAGGGGCACGCGATGGCGCACAGCCTGCACCCGATGCACTCCTGCTCCTTGACGTGGATGCGGTCGCCATCGTGCTCGATGGCATTCACCGGGCAAACCTCGGCGCAGGGGGCACCCTCGCAATGGTGGCAGGCAAGGGCGGCCGAAATACCGCCGGTCTTCACGAGCGCCAGGCGCGGCGTATCCTGAAGGCCCTGCATCCGGTGGGCGTCGGCACAGGCGGACTGGCATGTTCCGCAGCCGATGCACCTCTCCGGGTTGATGTCGATGAAGCGGTTCATCCCCACTTCCTTTCAAAATAACGGGCCGGGCTCCCGAACGTACGGGACGCCCGGCCCAAAAAGCCAACGAGAACGGGACTACACGATTTGGTTCACGTGCGTCTCGTCATCGAACTTGGCGGCGCCGGGCTCAATGTCCTGGGGAGCGGCGGCGTCCACCAGAGCCTGCTTGAGCTCGGTGTACTGACGCTCCACCTCGCCCTCGGCCCAGACCTGGTCGGCGATAGCGTCGACCTGGCAGGCGGAGAACTTGTCCTCGGGCGTATGCGAGACCGGGTCGACCTTGTGCATGGTCAGCTCGTTGCACTTGCCGATCCACCACTGGTAGGTCATGTAGACCGTGCCCTTATTGATGCGATCGCTCACGTCGGCGCGGCTATATACCTGGCCGCGGCGGCTATGAATCGAGACGATGTCGCCGTTCTTGATGCCGCGCGCCTGGGCGTCCGCGGGATTCATGCGGACAAAGCCGGGCTCGTCGGCGAGCAGCGCCAGCGTCTTGCAGTTGCCGGTCATCGAGCGGCAGCTGTAGTGGCCGACCTCGCGGACGGTGCACAGGATGAGCGGGTACTCATCGTCGGGAAGCTCGGAGGGCGCCTCCCAGTCGTGTGCCATCAGGTTGGCGCGGCCGTCCTTGGTGGTGAACTTGCCACCAGCGAACATGTCGGGCGTACCGTGGTCGTTCACATCGGTGCTCTTGACCGGCCACTGGGCGTAACCGCCCTCGGGAGCCATCTTCTCGTAGGTTGCGCCCACAAAGTTGGGGCACAGGCTAATGCACTCGTTCCAGATCTGCTCGGTGTTGTCGTAGTGCATGGGGTAACCCATACGCGTGGACAGATCCGCGAAGATCTCCCAGTCGTGGCGGCACTCGCCCTTGGGCGGAACGGCCGCGTCAAAGTGCTGGAAGCTACGGTCGGATGCGGTAAAGACACCCTCGTGCTCGCCCCAAGAGGTGGCAGGTAGGATGACGTCGGCGAGCATGGTCGTCTGCGTCATAAAGATGTCCTGGCAAATGAAAAGATCCAGCTCGGAGAGCGTCTTGCGCATTCCGGCCGAATCGGGCTCGGTCTGCACCGGGTCCTCGCCGTAGTTGTAGAAGCAGTGCACCTTGCCCTCGTCGACCAGGTGGCCCAGGTCGGTGAGCTTGTAGCCCTCCTCGAGCGGGAGCTTTTCCTCGGGCACGCCCCAAGCCTTGGCAAACTTGGCGCGCACTGCCGGGTCGGTGACCTTCTGGTAGCCAGGGTACAGGTTGGGCAGCATGCCCATATCGCAGGAGCCCTGGACGTTGTTCTGGCCACGCACGGGCGCGAGGCCGGAATTGGGTTTGCCGATCTGGCCGGCAACGCAGGCGATGGAGGCGATGGTGTGCACCGTCTTCAGGTTCTGCTTCTGCTGGCATACGCCCATGCCCCAGCCAATGATGGCAGAGGGCTTCGCCGTGGCGTACATCTCGGCAGCTTGGTGGATCAACGCGGGCTCGACACCCGTGATGTCCTGTACGGATTCGGGAGTGTAGTTCTTGATGGTCTCCCACCACTCGTCAAAGCCGTTCGTGTGCTCGGCGACGAATTCCTTGTCGTAGAGGCCATCGTTGACCAGACAGTTGGCAAAGGCGTTGAGGAACGCGACGTTGCAACCGTTCTTGATCGGAAGGTAGATATCGGCGATACGCGCGGTTTCGATATGGCGCGGGTCGGCGACAATGATCTTGCAACCCTTTTCTTTGGCTCGCACGATACGCCTTGCGACGATGGGGTGCGAATCGGCAGGGTTATAGCCGAAGAGGAAAATACAGCCCGCATCCTCCATACCGGGGATGGAGCATGACATGCAACCTGAACCAACCGTGTCCATCAGACCGAGGACAGTAGGGCCGTGTCAAGTACGGGCGCAGTTGTCTACGCTGTGGGTGCCGATGCACGCACGCGTAAACTTCTGCATGACGTAGTTCGCCTCATTGCCGCCGCCTCGCGAAGAGCCGGTGGTCATGACAGCGTTAGGACCATATTCGTCAATTATGGCCTGCATCTTAGATGCGGTGAAATCCAGTGCCTCGTCCCAGCTTACACGCTCAAGATCCGCGCCCTTGGTGCGGCGGATCATCGGGTGCAGTACGCGAGGAGTCAAGATCTTGGTGTCGTTGATGAAGTCGTAGCCGCTCATGCCCTTAAGGCACAGCTCGCCCTGATTGGTGATGCCGTTGAGCGGTTCGGTACCCACGACCTGGCCGTTTTGGACCAAGAGGTTAAACTGGCAACCGGCGCCGCAGTACGGGCAAATCACTTTATGCTTCTCCATGACACCCTCCTTCCTTTCTCTGCTACCGAATACTCGGTACTTATTTGACAATCATTGGGCCTGTTTGGCCGCCCGCTTACGCCTCGTTTTCGATGGTGGCGCGGGCACGCTCGGCGGTCAGTTCTGCCAAGCGCTCCTCGTCTACCAGGGTGAGACCCTTAGTCGGGCACGCCTCGGCACACGCCGGACCGCCGGGACGGTCCACGCACAGGTCGCACTTGAGCACGAAGCTCTTGGTCTGCGAACCCACGCGAACGTCGCCCATCAAGACGGGGACCTGCGTGGTCGCCACGCTCACGGCGCCAAAGGGGCATGCCATGACGCAGCTCTTGCAGCCGATGCAGTTGTCCTCGTTGACGCCGATGCGATGGTTCTTTGGATCAAAGAACAAGGCGCCCGTAGGACAGGCCTTCGCGCACGGGGCATCCTCGCAGTGATGGCAAGCCACCGGTGCGGAGATCTCGTACGTACGCGTCACGCGCAGGCGCGGCGCGGCGATGTTACCGGGGATGTCGTGCGCCTCGATGCACGCCGCCATACAGGTTTGGCACCCAATGCAGCGCGAAGAATCGGCTACGACTCGTTTATTGCCCATGTTGTTCACTCCCTCCTGAATCCCATGCCGGAGAGACCCTGTCGACATTGCCCCAAGCCGCCCGTGGCCTGGCATCGACGAATCGAATGCATGCGGCGAAACATGCACTCGGTAGAGTTTCTCCAACGATATACAGGTTAAATATACGCAGTTGCAGGGGGCAAACTTGAGCATAGGCCCTGCAATACGGGTGTATTGCAGGGGTTTTGGCAGGTTGGAATTATTCTCTAGAAGCTATAAAGGTGAGTGTATTACATGCGTACGCCTCAGAGATTTTTATGCGCTCTCATTTTGGATGTACTACGCTTGTATTCGTGTTTATGGTTATCAACTTGAGTGAAATAAAGTAATCGTTATAAGATGCTCAAGTATCGGCACATGCCGCATTTGACCGACTATATTGCACGCTCATTAAGGGGGCCAGTGATGTCATCGACTCAAAAAGAGCCATCCTGCAGGTGCGCATTCGCGAGGAAGACAAGCAGCATGCCGAGCATCTCTACGATGCCATGGGCACATCGCTCGCCGAGGCTGTCCGCTTATTTGTCGCGCAAAGCATTTTGATGCGCAAGCTCCCCTTTCAGCCGGTCGCCGTGCGCTCAAAGGACGGCACCGCCGCCTATGGATCGCTCAAAGCATATGGTGACCCCAATCGCCGCGCCGAGGAGCGCAATGCCTGGATTGAATACCTAGCCACAGAAAGCGATGAGTCGGTTTTGGGTCCCGAGGAAGTAGATATCCATGAGTAGCACCATCATCGACGAGACCGTCATCCTGCGCTACCTGCTTAACGACGACGAGGTCCTGTCACCGCGCGCCGCCAAGGTCATCGCCACGCGCACCGCTCGCGTCTACCCCGAGATCATCACACGCGTCGCCGTTACGCTGCGCGACGTCTACAAGGTCCCGCGCGTGGAGATTGCGACGGCCATGACCAAGCTGCTCGATGACGTCATGGTCGACGAGCCCACCGTTGTCGCCTTTGCCGTCAAACTCTTTGGCAAGACCCATATGGACTTTACCGACTGCCTCCTCGCAGCCCGAACCGCCATCTACAACGATGATGTCGTGAGCTTTGGCAAGCCCATCATTCAAGGCATGATCGATTACCGCCGCAAGCGCCAAACCGCTGCCGAAGTCCGCGACCGCGCCGCCGAAGCCCGCAGCCGAAGCACCGACTCCACCATCGACAAGCTCCGCCACCGCCCCCGCAGCTAAACCTATCCCCTCCTAAGTTGCGGTGAAATAGTTCCTGGATGGGGGTGCGGACGATTTCTTGGACCGCGCCTAGGCGTATCCAAGCTTCCTGCGG
>URSP01000043.1:0-13786 GCA_900550515.1 uncultured Collinsella sp.
ACGTAAGGAGTCGTCGGCAGCGTCAGATGTGTATAAGAGACAGATCTTGAGTCCGGCGAAGGTCTGGCCTCCGGTCTCGTCGAGAAGATCGGCGAACCGGTCGACGGTCACTACAAGCACGAGTACAACGGCGAGAAGCACGAGCTCGAAGAGCCGATCCACGACCACGAGCAGGGCCTCAGGCGCGTGCTCGGCTTCTTCAAGGAGTACGGCCCGGACCTGTCCGAAGCAGGCATCGTCGCCGTCGGCCACCGTGTGGTTCAGGGCGGATCCCTCTTCCCGAAGCCGGCCCTCGTGACCGACAAGACCATCAACGCCGTCAAGGACCTGGCCGTGCTCGCCCCGCTGCACAACGGCCCGGAGGCCAAGGGCGCCGAAGTCATGCGCGCGCTGCTGCCCGACGTTCCGCAGATCTTCGTGTTCGATTCCTCCTTCTTCTTCCAGCTGCCGAAGGCGGCCAGCACCTACGCACTGAACAAGGAGATTGCCGACCAGTACCACATCCGCCGTTACGGCGCCCACGGCACCTCGCACGAGTTCATCTCCTCCGTGGTCCCCGGCGTCATCGGCAAGCCGGCCGAAGGCCTCAAGCAGATCGTGCTGCACATCGGCAACGGAGCCTCCGCCTCCGCCGAGGTTTCCGGCAAGCCGGTCGAGACCTCCATGGGTCTGACCCCGCTTGAAGGCCTGATGATGGGCGGCCGCACCGGCGACATCGACCCGGCCGTGGTCTTCCACCTCATCCGCAACGCCCACATGAACGTGGACGAGCTCGACACCCTGTTCAACAAGCGCTCCGGCATGATGGGCATGACCGGCTTCGGCGACCTGCGCGAGGTTCACCGTCTGGTGGCCGAGGGCAACGAGGACGCCAAGCTGGCCCTCGACGTGTACGTGCACCGCATCGTCAGCTACATCGGCAACTACACCTACCAGATGGGCGGCTGCGACGTAATCACCTTCACCGCCGGCGTCGGCGAGAACGACGACATCGTGCGCAAGATGGTGTGCGACAAGCTCGCCCCGTTCGGCGTCAAGCTGGACGAGGAGAAGAACGCGAAGCGCTCCAAGGAGCCGCGCATCATCTCCACCCCGGACTCCTCCGTGATCATCGCCGTCATCCCGACGAACGAGGAGCTGGCCATCGCCCGCAAGTCCGCCGAAATCGCCGAGAACGGCGCGGACACTTACGGCAACACGTTCACCAAGTGACGAACTGCCGTTAGCAGGCCGCAGTCCGTCTAACGCAAACGGACGAACATAAATGAGGGGCTGATTCCGCTGGGAATCAGCCCCTCATCGTATATCCGTGATATTCGTCGCGGTCACCGCTCCAACATGCCGGTCCACATGCCCACGAAATCGGGCAGTGTCTTGCGCGTGGTCTCCACATTGACGATTCGGACGCCCGGCACGGCCAGCCCGATCATCGCGGCGAACGTCGCCATGCGGTGATCAGCGTAGGATTCCATCACCTCACCGTGCAGACGCTCAACCGGCACAGGAGTGATCTCGATGCCATCCTCCAGTTCGCGGGCCTCTCCCCCGATGCGCGTGATCTCCGTGACCAGCGCCTCCAGACGGTTTGTCTCATGACCACGCAGATGACCGATGCCGAGCATACGGGTCGGAGCATCGGCAAACGCCAGTATCGCCGCGAGCGACGGCGCGATCTCCCCTGCCGCGGTCAGGTCGAAATCACCAAGACCATGCACATGGCCGTCGCCACTCACCTCGCAATACCGCACGCCGTCCTCTTCGGGGAACGAGACGCGCGCGCCCATGCGTTCCAGATATCCCGGCAGCAGTCCACCGGGCTGGGTGGTCTCAGCAGGCCAGTGCGGCACGCGCACCGTGCCTCCGGCGATCAAAGCCGCGCCGAGGAACGGCGCCGCATTCGACAGGTCAGGTTCGACGACCACGCGTTCCGGCAGCTGCAACGCGGCATGGCCGACTCGCCAGACGCGAGACTCCTCATCAGCGGTCGCATTGCCGCTCGCGCCGTTCACATCAGCGACGGTCATGCGGATATGCGGCAGGCTCGGCGTCTTCTCCCCCGTATGCCGCAACTCCAGCCCACCGGGCAGGCGCGACCCGATCAGCAGCAGACCGGAGATGAACTGTGAAGAGCCGGACGAGTCGATGCTCACCTTGGCGGCAGCGGAACCGTCATCGGCCTGTTTCCCATCATGACGCGGTGGCGTGATGGTGAACGGCAGCCGGCCGTGCTCGCCGTGGTATTCGACGCGGGCGCCAAGCTGTTCGAGCCCGTCGAGAACCGGCTGCATCGGCCTCGCGTATGCCTGATCGTCTCCATCGAACCGCACCGGGGCGTCCGCGAACAGCGCCAGTCCCGGCACGAAACGCATCACCGTGCCGGCGAGTCCGCAGTACACGCCCACATTGCCGCTGAATCGGCCGGATTCCGGCGGCGTCACCGTGACCGTGGTGTCGTTTTCCGGGTCGATGTCGCAGCGCACACCAAGCGCCGACAGCGCTCCCATCATCAGTTCGGTGTCGCGCGAGCGCAACAGCCCGACAAGCGTGACGGGCTTCGCGCCAAGCACGGCGAGGATCAGATACCGATTCGACAGGGATTTGCTGCCGGGGATGGTCACGGTCGCGTTCAGCGGGCCGTCAGCGGTCGGGGCCGGCCACAGGTTGTCATTGTTCGTTTCGCTCATGCGTCCAATCGTATCGTCTTCGTTCGAGTTATGGCATTTTCCGTCCGCATCGGCGGAATCGTTCGCGCCCATGTCGTCATTTCCGGCAACCGGGCCAGGCGAGCCCCAAACGCCACCGCGCGCATTCGACCTTTCATCTGTCAGCGCTCTCATGAACGCGGTCCTATACTGGGCGATACGAAAGGAGGCCAGGATGGCGACCATGATGCTCACATCGACGCTGCGCGGAGCCACAGGGATGATCCCGCATGCACTGCCCGGGCTGCACGGCGGTCGACTGGCGTACATCACGACCGCCGCGGCTGTAGAGCCATGGGGGTTCGCGCATACGATGCTGACCCGCCGCCAACTGCGTCAACTGGGATTCCGCGTCACCGAACTGGATGTTTCAACGGCCGCTGCCCCCGACGTGCGGAGCACCCTCTCGGACGCCGACTGCATATATGTCGGCGGCGGCAATTCGTTCTTTCTGCTGCAGGAACTGCGGCGGACCGGCGCGGATGCGCTGCTCGCCGAACGGATAGCCGACGGGATCCCGTATATCGGCGAATCAGCCGGTTCGGTCATCATGTCGCCGGACATCGGCTACTGCTCCATCATGGACCGCACGGATCGCGCCCCGGGTCTGCGCGACTACAAAGGACTCGGTCTGACGGATTTCCACGTGGTGCCGCATCTGGGCAATCCCACGATGGGTCAGGCGGCACGGCTCATCGTCGAACGGTATTCCACGGAGCTCGACCTACGCGCGCTCACTGACCGTCAATCACTGCTCGTCAGGGACGGCGGCACCACCATGTTGCAGTCATGACGGGGCATCACGGTTCGGGCACGACCCCTTTCCGGCGCGATTCGCCATCTTCTCTCCCCCGGTCATGGGCGAAAAGCCCGGAATCACATCGTCATTGAACCGTATCTACGTTTCGAGGGGTTGATTTCGGTCTCGCCGGACATCTATCTACGTTTCGAGGGGGTGCCAGCCAAGTATGAACGCTCCCAAAACCGTGCAATCCCAGCAGCAAAAAGCGCTTAATACTTCGGATATCGCGTTTGGGCAACCCCCTGAAATGCAGATAGATGTTCCTGATCCATCAGATCAACCCCTCGAAATGTAGATACCACCAATTTCGCCCACACTAATCCCGATTTCACACCTCAAACGGCGATTAGCGCAGCCCGGGACCGCGTTTCCATTCGGAATTATTCAGGCGGCGGCCCACTGGCGACGATAGGATGGTCAACAGCGGCCAGCACCGCAATCACCACCGGCGCCATTGAAGGAACCAGCATGGAATTCGTCCTCAAAGGCATCTTTGACTACGCCGTCTCGAACGGGTGGATCGGTGAGAATCCTGTGGACAGGGTCACCGTGCCGAAGATCGCCTCCGACGACGACGACATGGTGTTCCTCTCGGTCCGCGAGGTCGAGTTGCTCGCGGACGAGGCGGAGAAGATCGGGAAGCCGGTGGACGGTCTGCTGGTCAGATGGCAGGCCTATACGGGATGCCGCATAGGCGAATCGCTTGCCCTTAAGGTCGGTGACGTGGACGCGGCCAAGCGGCGCGCCAGGATAGGCCGCACATGGACTGACGACGGGCACGGCGGTAGCATGCTCGGCACCCCGAAGAACGGAAAGGCCCGCAACATCGCGATACCACGGTTCCTCATGCCGCAGATCAAGGCGCAGATGGATGGCATGGGTGATGACGACTGGCTGTTCCGTGCCACCCGTGGCGGGAACGTCTGGACGAACGCGTGGCGGACAAGGATATGGAACAAGGCCGTCAAAGCGGCCGGCATGGAGGACGAGGGCGTGACCATACACAGTCTGCGCCACACATACGCGAGCTTCGCGATCGCCCAGGGCGCGGACGCGAAGACCCTGCAGATGCAGCTCGGCCACTCCTCTCCCAGCATCACATTGAACACCTACACGGCGCTCTGGCCGGAACGATTGGACGACGTGGCCTACGCGATCGGAGCCCTCCGCGAGCGCGAACTCGTGTGAATCTGGCATGGAGATCCCGCGGCGTTTGTGTGCATTTGTATGCAGATTGTTTTCGACGGAAAAATAAGCCCTTGAAAACCTAATGTTTCCAAGGGCTCCGGTCGGGCTGACAGGATTTGAACCTGCGACATCCTGCTCCCAAAGCAGGCGCGCTACCAAACTGCGCCACGTCCCGAAGGTGTTGAGCAGCTAAGGTCTAAACCTTGCGTGTCCCAAAGCGAAGGAAATTATAGGGGAGACTCCCCGCCTGTGCAAGCGCAGAAACCCTAGCTCCTCGAATGTGCGACAAACTGGCTATGAACCAGACCGATCACAAACGCCACCACAGCAACCGGTGCCCACGCAGCACCGATATCTGCCAGCGGTAATGCATCGAACGGCAGCCACACGCCCGCAAAGAACGCGTCGCGGACCGAAGTGATTACGCTCTGCACCGCGACAACGCCGCCGACCCAGACCCACACCTGCGGATGTGCGTCGCAAAAGCCGTGAACCAGGCCCATAAGTACCAGCACGATGGCAACGGGGTACAGGGCATTGAGCATGGGCACCGAGAACATGAGGATCACGTCGAGGCCCACGTTGGAGAGCACGCACGAAAACGCTGCGAACACAAAGGCGAGAATCGCAAAGGGACAGCGCATGGCCTCCTCGGAGGCCTCCGCTCCCCCTTTAACCACATACGTCTCGCAGAAGTAACGCGAGCAGCAGCTGATGAGGCCGATGCACACGTTCATGCAGGCGAGGAAGAAAATCGCAAATACCACAACCGTGCCGGCAAGGCCAAAGTGCATGGAGGCCGAACGAGCAAGAATTGCAGCGCCGTTGGTGGCGTCGTGCATCACGGTGCCGAGCTGCATACCGGCAAGCGCTAGGCCGCAGTAGATGATGGCCATGAGCACGCCGGCAATCACACCCGAACGCGAGATCTCGAAGGCCACGCGCTTATCGTCGGTAACGCCGAGCTCATGGATGGTCTCGGCGATGATGATGCCAAAGGCGAGCGACGCAAGCAGGTCCATGGTCTGGTAGCCGGTCAAAAAGCCCTGCACGGCAGCACCGGCATTGTAGGGAGCCTGCGGCGCGGCAGCGAGACCCAACGGCGAGACCACGGCGGCACCCACAACCAGCACGATGAGCGCAATGAGCGCGGGGCCCGTAATGCGGCCGAGCACGCGCGTGATGACGCCCGGACGCAGCGTGAGCGCAAACGCGACGACAAAGAAGCCAACGGCAAACACCAGGCGAGCCGTGCCAAGCGAGACGCCCTCGGGCAGCAGCGGCACCAGCATCTCGAAGGCCGTGGAGCTCGTGCGCGGAATAGCCAGGCACGGGCCGATGGCCAGATACACCGCCGCGACAAAGAACTCACCGAACTTGGGGTGCACGCGGCCGGCAAGCTCGCGCGCCGTTCCGGCAAGCGCCACGGCGATAAAGCCCATGACGGGCAGGCCGATGGCGGCAATCAAAAAGCCAACCATGGCAAGCGGTGTGGCCGTGCCGGCCTGGAGCGCCAGCAACGGCGGAATGATGAGGTTACCGGCGCCAAAGAGCATCGAGAACAGCGCAATGCCGACGGTAATGACATGGTCGGAGCGCAGGCCGCGCGGAGCGGATGAGGCCATAGGCACACCTTTCGGGTCGAAACAAAAACGGGACGGGAAAATACACCCGTCCCGTAAGTATAAACGGTCTAGCAGCTTTAGCAGGCTAAATCGCACAGAGCATCGATAGCCGTGTCGACTTCTTCGGTAGTGTTGAAATACCCAAACGAGAAGCGGACGACGCCCTGGCGCTCGGTCCCCAGCGCACGGTGCATGAGCGGGGCGCAATGGGCGCCGGGGCGCGTCGAAATCCCCCACCCTTGCATGAGCGCATCCGAGATCTCGGCAGAGTCGATATCGGCTACGTTGAACGACACAATCGCAGAGCGCGCCTGCTGGTCAAAGGCACCGTAGAGCTTAATCCCCGGAATCTTGCGCACACCGGCAAGGAAGCGATCAGCGAGCGCACGCTCGTGGGCAGCAATCGCCTCGACCCCACCCTGGGCCTCGATAAAGTCGAGACCAGCGGAAAGTCCCGCGATGCCATGACCGTTGAGCGTGCCCGCCTCAAGGCGCGTGGGCCACCCAAGCGGCTGCAGCGCATCGAAGCTGTGCACGCCCGTGCCGCCCATGGCCCACGGAGCCACGTCAATGCCCTCCGCCACGGCCAGGCCGCCGGTCCCCTGCGGACCCATGAGCCCCTTGTGACCGGTAAAGCACACGACGTCGAGCCCCATGGCATCCATGTCAATCTTCGCCGTGCCGGCAGACTGCGAAGCATCGACGATCACCAGCGCGCCGGCCGCATGCGCGATGGCAGCCACGCGCGCAATGTCGACCGCGTTGCCGGTCACATTGGAGGCGTGCGTCACCACCACAGCACGCGTACCGGGCGTGACAAGCCGCACGAGCTCGTCGTAGTCGAGCACGCCGTTGGTATCACAGCCCGCATGCTCAACCGTCACACCCTGCTCTGCCGCCAGGCGGTTGAGCGGACGCAGTACGGAGTTGTGCTCGAGCACCGTTGTGACCACACGGTCGCCGGGGCGCACCACGCCATTGATGACGGTGTTGAGCGCCGCGGTGGAGTTGGGCGTAAAACAAACATGGTCAGCACGCGGGCAGCCCAGCAAGCGCGCAAGCTTGGCGCGGCAGCCGTGGATGGTACGTGCCGCATCGAGCGCACCCGAGGTGGCACCGCGCCCAGCATTGCCGAGCGAGCACATCGCCTGCGTCACGGCATCGATGACCGTCTGCGGCTTGTGCATGGTCGTCGCCGCGTTATCCAGGTAGATCATCGCACGACCTCCCACATATCAATCACGGTATAGCCCTCAGTGGGAACGCCCGCCGCGGCGAGTTCGCCGCGCAGCAGTTCCTCATCGGCAGGCAACGCCTTCCACGCCAGACCGCAGCCGGCAGCGACCTCCCCGGGCACGGGAATCGTTCGCCCGGGAAGGCCGTGCTCGATGCACAGGGACTCGCACCCCATGGCGGCCGCCGTGGTGGGAAACGTGATGACAAGCGCCGGGCGCTTCTCCCTCATGGCAACTCCAACCAACACGCTACGGGCGCACGACGCGCACGGCCTGCTCCATCTTCTCCACGATCACGTACATGTTGGTGACCTCGCCCACCGCAAGCTGGTCTTTAATGCCATAGTGGTCCAGGCAGGTACCACAGGTAAGGATCTCGACACCCTGCTCGGCCAGGCCCTTCAGGTCGTCGAGCACCGGAGAACCCTCTACGGTGAGCTTGGCGCCGCCGTTGTAGAACAGCATGGTTGTGGGCAGCTCCTCCTGCTGCGTCACGGCAAAGATGAAGGCCTTCATGAGCTTGTGGCCCAGCTCGTCGTCGCCGCGGCCCATGCAGTCGGTGTAGACGGAAATGACGAGCTTGCCCTTGCCGGCGCTGGCATCACAGAAGGCAGCGCCATCCTGCTCGGGATCAGCCACGGCAACGGCGCCAGAGGTCGCCACGGTCACGTGCCACTCGGCGTCAGAAACCTTCTCGACCGAGGCCGTGCAGCCCTTCTCCTGCGCCATCTTGGAGATGTTCTTGACGGCAGTCTCGTTATCGACCGAGGTCACCACGGCACCCTCGCCATCGAGCCGCTTCAGGGCTTTGAGCGTCTTGACGACGGGCAGCGGGCAGGCATCGCCCATGGCATTGACTTCAATTTTGGTAGACATAGCAAATTCCTTTCGAAAGAACCGTTCTAGAGAACGGCAAACAGTTACATAAACGTGCGCGCTAGCGAACAACGCGGACGGCAGGACCGCCCGGCTCCGCCTCGCACACGCGCCCGACAACGGCCGCGATGCGCCCCTCGGCATGCAGTCGGCGCGCAAGCTCATCCACATCGGCAGCAGGTGCCGCGATAAGCAAACCACCCGAAGTCTGCGGATCGTACAGCGCATCCAACATGCCCGGCTCCAGGTCATCGTCAGCCGTCACGCGCGGGCCAAAAAAGTCCTGGTTGCGGTAGGAGCCCGCGGGGATAATGCCCAGACGCGCCATGTCGAGCACCTGGTCAAAGAGCGGCACCGCCCCCGACGCAAGTTCAATCTGCACGCCCGAGCCCTCGGCCATCTCGCACGCATGCCCGATCAGACCAAAGCCCGTAATGTCAGTACAGCCGTGAAGCTCGAGTCCCTCGGCCAGACGAATCGGAGCCTCGTTGAGAGTGCGCATCGAGTCAAACATGGCTGCGGCCTCGTCCTGCTCGATAAGCTCGCCCTTAATGGCCGTGGTGATGATGCCCGAGCCGATCGCCTTGGTCAGCAGCAGAACATCGCCCACGTGTGCGCCGCTGTTGGCGAGCATGCGGTCGAGTGGCACAAAACCGCTCACGGACAGGCCGTACTTGGGCTCGTCGTCGTTGATGGTGTGGCCGCCCGCGATGGAGCAACCCGCCTCGACGCACTTGTCGGCGCCGCCCGCCAGAATCTGACCGGCAACCTCAACGCCCAGGCAACTGGGAATGCACAGCAGGTTCATGGCATGGCTCGGCCGCCCGCCCATGGCGTAGATATCCGACAGCGAGTTTGCCGCGGCAATCTGGCCAAACAGGAACGGGTCGTCGACCATCGGCGGGAAGAAGTCAATGGACTGTACGAGGCCCAAGTTGTCGTCAACGCGAAAGACGCTCGCATCGTCGGAGGTATCGAACCCCACGAGCAGGTTGTCGTTATGCACATTGGGTAAGTCGCCCAGGACCTGGGCGAGGGCTCCGGGAGCCAACTTAGCGGCTCAACCGCTCGCGGCAGTCATAGACGTGAGCTTCATGGTGTCCTTAGCCATACGAACCCCCTTCCAACAAATCAACGACTTTAAGTATACGCGCCATGCACGCTTCCCAAGAGACCGCCGACGGCTCGAACGTCGAACGCGGCGCCGCAAGCGCCTGCGCGATAGCGTCTGCCAGCGCGCGCTCAAACAACGGAAGGTCGGCCGCCACGGGCGTGTCGACATCCGTCATACGCGGCGATGCCACCCACGTCACGGGAGCACCGGGAAGCATCGCCTCCATCCAGGGACGAACGCCGGGCAAATCGGTCGCCACAACTTTGCAGCCGCACGCGAGGGCCTCGATCGTCACGAGCGGCAGACCCTCGTAAAACGAAGGCAGCACAAAGACGTCGGAACTGCGGTAGGCACGCACGAGCTCATCGCTATCCAAGCGCCCCGCCAGCGTCACCGGCACATCCGAGGCCGCGCCCAAACGCTCGATACGCGCGTACTCGGCATCGTCCCCGCGGCCGCCCACAAGTACCAAGCCAGATGGGCGAACGTCATCGTCAATCGGCAATGACACGGCTCGAACCAGCGACTCGACGCCCTTTTTAAAGCAAATCTTGCCCACGTACACAAGCGATCCCGGCTGCCTCGCCACGCTTGCGTCGCGGCAGAAGACGCGATGGTCGTAGCCCGTCCCAATCACGTGGATACGATCGGCATCGACGCCGCACACCAGGCCAATCTGCTCAGCCTGCTCAGCATGGAGCGCAAAGACGGCATCGAGCCGACGAACCGCACTTACGATGCGATCGCGCTCGAGCGCATGCGAACGCAGCTGGCGCAGGTCGGTCGAATGACACACGGCAACAACCGGCACGCCCCGGACGCACTCGCGCGCCAATGCGGTCACCAGATACAGGTGGTGACAGAGCACCAGATCGGGCCGAAACTCAGCCACCGCCCGATCGATTGCAGCAGCAAATGCCCGCTCAAATGCCTTGAGCATCGAAGGCGTCAGGTCACGATAGCGTGTGGAGGGATAGGGCATGACATCGGACATACCGCAGATGGGAAACGGCAGCTCGGGCGACTCGAACGGTACGGCAAACACGGCAGCACGCCGATCCAGCTCGCCTTGGGTATCACCCGGTGCCGCGCCGCAAAGCACGGCGGCGCGATGCCCCGTCTCGATCTGCTCGCGCACAAGCGCGGCAAGGTAGGTGCCGCTGCCGGTGCTATCTGGTTTTTGGGCCGAGATGTTGAGGATGCGCATCGACAGGGCCCCTTAAACCAGCGCCCGCGCGCGGACAGCCGCACCAATGGCACCGGCAAAGCGAGCCTGGGGCGAGGTGGTCACGGGTGCGCCCAAAAGTTCGCCCAGACGCTCCACCACATAGGCGTTCTCGCAGAGGCCACCCGTCAGGTAGTACGGGGCGCCCGCCGCCTGCCCGGCCATAGTGGCCACGCGCGACACGACGCTCTCGATCACCCCGCGGGCAATGTTCTCGCGCGGCTCACCGCGACCGATGAGGCTGATGACCTCGCTTTCGGCAAACACCGTGCACATGCTGCTGATCTTGGTGGGCTCGCCGGTGCGGGCGAGGTCTGCCATCTGCTGCTGGGAGATGCCCAGGCGGTCGGCCATGATCTCCAAAAAGCGCCCCGTGCCGGCGGCGCACTTGTCGTTCATGGCAAACTTGGCCACGCGGCCACTTTTAAGCTGGATGACCTTGGTGTCCTGACCGCCCACGTCGATCACCGTGCCGTGATCGCCAAACAGGCGCACGGCACCGGTGCCGTGGCAGGTGATCTCGGTCACGACCTTGTGCGCATAGGGCGCGGCGACACGGCCGTAGCCAGTCGCGATCACGCGCACGTCGTCGACAGCCACGTCATAGCCAGCCGCGGCAAGCTCACCGCGCAGACGCTCGGCCGCATCAACCGACGAATATCCCGTCGGCATCGCGCAAGTCCACGCAATGGCGCCATCCGTGTCCACCACCGCAGCCTTCGCGGCCGTCGAGCCTATGTCGATACCAATGCCAACCACGGCATCCTCCTTCTTATGCAACGCGGGGACGCCCCTTTGCCACATTCGTTAGGCCTTCAAAAAAGCGAGATAGCACACGCAGGTATAGATCACCAGAATAGCCGCAATCACCGTCTCTACAAGCGCAACGGGAGCAAGCCACGGCAGCGGTGCCCCCATGTTCAAAAGACAGGAAGCCGTCATTTTGGATGCGATGGCGCTGATCACAAAGGGAAAGGTAAACGCCGCATAGCTGGGATAAAACGGAAGCGAGATGCAGCGGACCAGCTGAACCAAGGAGAACAGATAGATGACCGTCGCAACGGCAAACATCGCCAACAAAAAGGCGTGGTTCTTGGGCATAACGGATTGCACGTAACCAGCGAGACACAGGCTCATGGGCGCAGCGTAAATGCAGATAAGCGGTTTGGCGGGCTCTGGAACATTGGGCAGCTTGACATACCTCATCGTCACCAGAACAAATAGCGCCACAAAACTAACCAGGCCAAACCAGAATGCGACGGTGCCAATTGCCGTAGCTTCGTACACAGGCGCGGTAACCGCTGCGACCGCAATGCCAACGTACACAATGTAATAACTGGCAAAGACGGCTTGGAGCTTAATCTTTGCCACAAACTTAGCAGTGAAGAACACGATCAGCGCGACATGAAGCGCATTCGCCACGACCCACACGACAAACGCCACATCCGGGGCACCAAGATACCCTTTGATATAGGTCGAAAGCAGCATGAGCGCCATCGAGAAAGTGCCCGAAACACTTGCCATAATCGGGTTCGTCATATCCTCGGCAAGCAGCTTGGGAAATGCGACCACCTTGATAATGAATAGCAGCAGGAACAGCGCCGAAACCACGCCGCAGACCATGCGCAGCGTCTCGGAATAACTCTGCAAAAGATTACCCAGGGCCGCACAACCTAACGCGACGCCGCAAATCGGAACAGGGATTTTCTTGATCTTATCCATATAGATAGGTTTCCTAACCTCGTCGGCCTTCTTATGCCAGGTTCCGGCATCTCGCCGGACACCTGCTGCTAGATTTCGATATCGGCTACTTTACGGCGCGGAGCCGGCTCGTCGACTTCGTCCAGATTCTTAATGCCGCACTCGCGACACACCATCTGGGCGACCTTCCATGCACACAGACCTGTGTAGTAAATGCACTGCTCTTTATGCTCGCCGCGGCCCATGTCAAATTCCTTTGTCAGGATACGGCAGCAGATGGCATGCTTACCGTTGTTCTCGCGAAACCAATCGTGCAGCTCGTGCGTAAGCTGCATCGACTTGACGGATTTTGGATTGGTCGGGCCGTCCTGTTCCGTACGTCCAAACAACATTCCAATCGCCAGAATGCCACCATTAAAAGCGCCGCACGCGCAGCCGGACTTGCCTGCGCCCACCGACATACCAGACGCCATGGCCACGACCGAATCGGGCACATCGAGCTCGAGCATTTGTTTCATGGTGTAGACAAGCGACTCGCAGCAGTAATAACCCTTTTTGAAGTTAGCCTCGGCCGCGCGTTGTACAGCACGAGGACTTAGCTCAGATACGCCAATTGCAACATTGGGTTCAATCATTTCTTTTCCTTTCAAATCGATATGGCATAGGGGCTGCCCCCTTGCCGCGTTCGCCCTACAGGGTCTCGATAAAGGCGGCGATGCGCGTCTCGATCTGGCCCATGTCGCCATTGCTGTAGTCGGTCTCGATCTTCATGTACGGAATACCCGCACCCTCGACGGCCTCCTGCATGCGCGCACTCTCCACATTAAAGGTGTGGCAGGCCTGGAGCACGTTTTCGACCACGCCATCGACGTGATACTTCTCGCACATGGCCAGTGTATTTTCCATGCGACCGTCGTTGGGCGTCATGACCGAGCAGTTGATGTCCAGGTATCGGTCGGCGATGGCGCGCAGGATATCGGGAGCCTCCGGGTCGATCATCATGGCCGCCGTACGCTCGCCCGAGCAGTCGTCCATGCACACAACCACGCCGCCGTTGGACTCGATGGTGCGGCCAATCTTGTTGATCACACCGCCCACCGGGCAGCCGGTGATCAGAATGCGCTTAGCATCTGCCGCGACCGGGCGCTCTCCAGCCTCGTAGGTCTCACGCAGCTTGACAACCTTTTGCTCCAGCTGCTGCGTATAGGCCTCGATATCAAAGCTGAACGTACCGGCAAACATGGTGCTCATCAGGTCGACGCCGCTCATGGCCTGTCTCTTATACACATCTCCGAGCCCACGAGACCGTACTAGATCT